>JAHFBY010000053.1 GCA_023249835.1 Elusimicrobiota bacterium
GACCCCGACCTTTTCGCCGAGGGTTTGCGCCAAATCGTGGCCACGCAAAAGAGGGTTGCCATGCACTACTTTGCGGACGGCAGCATCCAAGCCGCCTGCGAACCGCTAAAAGCGTTGCTCCATATCATGGCAACCGGAAACTATCAAAGCCGGGACATCCACGATCCTAAAATCAGGGAACTGTTCACTCGCGAAAGCCTTTTAGCCAGTTCCTGGTATAACGAACGGCTAAAAACCCAGCAAGCGCGCGAAACCGAACTTTGCCAACGCCACGTGCACACCCTGCAAAACTTCTTAAAAGAATGCTCTTATGAAGAAGTCTTGAAACGTTTAAGCATACCTAACCGCCTGCATCATGCCCAACAACGCCTGGAAAAAGTCCGCTCTCCCGAATATTTAGAAGAACTCATCGGCACCATTGGGGCTAACCCGCTTTAGGGGAAAAATATTTAGGATTGACTTACAAGGAGAACTGTGGACCTAGGATTGGCAATATAAACGTCTGCAGGGTTCAATAATATCTCACTGCCAAAATCAAGAAAATCTTCGCCTGCAGGCAGTGAAGTATCAATCACTCTCGCCCATCTCATTGGATTTTCAAGCGGGGGGAGATCAACCCCTACTGGACAATGGTCCGCGTTAAATATTAGGAACAAATAATAGCGCCCCAACTCTGATTTTTCTTCCCCGCCGTCCAGCCGATAAGAAACAGTTTTTAGTTTTGGGTCACTCCATTCCGGAGCAAGCCGGTTTTTACCAAACCACGTAATATCCGGGACATTATCTGCGTTTAGATCTTTGCCAATAAAGAATTTTCGACTTTGCAGAACGGTATATTTTTTAGTTAAAGCTATTGTTTTCTTAACAAAATTGAGCATAGCCTCATTATTTTTTACCCTATCCCAATTAAACCAACTCAAAGCATTGTCCTGGCAATAAGCGTTATTGTTGCCGCTTTGAGTCCTTAAATATTCATCGCCTCCCAAAATCATAGGAGTTCCGGAAGCAAAGAGGAGAGTACAAATATAATTCTTTGCCATTTGTTGGCGCAAAGAAATTATTTGGAGGTCCATAGTTTCTCCTTCCTGACCGCAGTTCCATGAACCGTTGTCATCGGAACCGTCCCGATTCTGTTCCAGGTTTGCATCGTTATGTTTTTGATTGTAGGAGACCAAATCGTTTAGCGTGAACCCGTCGTGACAAGTCACAAAATTGATGCTATTGAAAGCAGACCTTCCGTCATCGGCATAGAGGTCCGCGGAACCCGACAATCGCCACCCCATATCCGCGGCTTGACCCTCGTCTCCTTTGCCGAACTTTCTGACCGTATCGCGAAATTTTCCATTCCACTCGGACCAATCTACCGGAAAGTTACCTACCTGGTAAGTGCCTAGGTCCCAAGGTTCGGCAATCAGTTTCACTTTGCCCAGCGATGGATCTTGCGAAACCGCATCAAAAAATGAGGCGCAACTTTGAAATGAGCCTCCTTGCCTGCCCAACACCGAGGCTAAATCGAACCGAAATCCGTCCACGTGCATCACTTCCACCCAATAGCGCAACGAGTCCATAACAAACCTAATGACGTGGGGGTTAGCCAAGTTAAGGCTGTTACCGCAACCGGTATAGTTCAGGTAATACCGATACGGGTCAACCTTGCCGCCGGTAAGACAGTAGTAGGTTGTGTTATCTATCTCTTTAAGTGAAATTGTGGGTCCCAACTCGTTGCCTTCGCCGGTATGGTTATAGACCACGTCCAAGATCACTTCAATACCGACTTTATGCAGTGCACGAACCAAAGTTTTAAATTCGTTCACCTGCGAACCAGGGAAACTTCCGCTGCCGTAGGAAGATTCCGGAGCAAAAAAACCAATCGAGTTGTAACCCCAATAGTTCGTTAATCCTCTTTCGCTTAAAAAATCATCAATATAGAATTCATGCAAAGGCAAAAATTCTACCGCTGTGATACCTAACTCTTGCAAATAAGAAATTTTTTCAATGAACCCTAAATAAGTTCCCGGACGTTCTACTTTAGAGGAAGGATGCGCAGTGAAGCCTTTAAGGTGAACTTCGTAAATAATTGTTTTTTCCAAGGGAGTATCCGGCCTAACGTCTCCCTGCCAATCGAAACGATCGTCCACAACAATACTTTTTGGAACGACAAGCGAGTTATCTCGATTATCGATCGAGAGATCTTTATCGTGGGCTAAACAATTGTACGCAAGCAGGAGGTTCTCCGTATTCTTATATTTTCCAGTCAGGGCTTTAGCATACGGGTCCATGAGCAGCTTATAATCGTTAAACCGATACCCAAGCAAAGGGTTGGTTGGACCGCTCACCTTAAATCCATAAAGTTGCCCGGCTTTAAGTCCGCGCACGAAACAGTGCCACACGTACCTGGATCGATTTTGAATTTTAATGATGTCGCTGGGGGGAGCTCCCGCCTGATCAAAAAGGATCAGGTAAACCTCCGAGGCATGTTCGGAGTAGAGCGCAAAGTTAACCCCATCCGTCGTCAAACTCGCCCCCAAGGGATAAAACTTCCCGGGAGATATCTCCTTATTTGTTCTATGCTTTAATAAATCGTCCATAAATTTATTATTGAACATCTCAGCCGAATAGTCAACAATACGCAATATTTAGTATTATAGCCTTATTGATTTTCGCGGGTGTAGTACAATGGTAGTATGCTAGCTTCCCAAGCTTGAGACGTGGGTTCGATTCCCATCACCCGCTAATGAGTTTTATAGCGGGTAGTACTATTCCTCAGAAAATAAAGCATAAAGAAAATGTGCACCCGCTAATCCTATCCGCCAAAAAGACTAACCTATTCCTGCTGTATATTCCAGCCTGGCGGAACGGTTGGCGCGAGAATGGGGCTGGAACGCGGCCGAGGCGCGGAACGCTTTAAGTTCCGTGGTTTTGCGCCCGGAGTCCAGGTTAAAGGGAGCGGACGGAAAGTTCTCTTTAGCGAGGATATATGCCGAAGCCAAGCAAGCCTTAAACCGCAAAGAGTTGCGGCTCTATGCCTATTGGAAAGATCCGCTCTTTGCCGGCACAGGGGAGGAGGCGCTCTTCCGGCAGGGCCTCCTGCAGATCTTCCAGATCCTGCCGCAAGGGCTGGCCGCGAACGTGACAGCGCTGATCGCCCAAGAGCTAAAAGCGGAGCAGGTTTACCAGCAGCAGCAATAATCCCGGATGTTGCAATAGAGCGCGGCCGTCAATTTATTTTTTGTTACGCGCCCTTTGCTTTCAGGTTCTAAATCGAGTATCATTTAACCTAAGATGAAGTTTTCCGAGCGGATTAAACTTTTCCTTCCTTTATTTTTTTTATCTCTTTGTTCCGGCTGTAAAAGTATAGAAATCGCGCATAACCGGTTCCCTTTGGAAAAAGGGAACTATATTTACTTTTTGGGCGAAGGCGAAGCGCCTCCAGACAATATCAATATCACCCAGCGGCGATCCTCAGCGCAGCGCGCCGCGGAACTTAACGGCTCCTTGCAAGCCGCGCATTATTTTTTAACCCTCATTAAAGATCAAAAAACCTCGCCTTCTCTGGCCACGGACATACTCAGCCGTTACGTCATTCCCGTTAAAAGCGAATGGGACCAGCGCGACAACTGCCGAACGCTCATGCGGATCAATAAAAAAACCGCTTTAAAGACGCTTTTTGCCGATTAGATGCGACTGTTTTTAACCTGCATTTTTGCCCTCGGTTGGATTCCTAAGGTTTGGGCGGCAATGCCGGCTCAACATCTGCCCGGCTCCGCTGCCCAAGGAGACGTTTTGGAAATGCAGTTGAGCGTTGACAATGCGAAACTTAAAAAAGGTTCCGCCCTAAACGTGCAGTTTGATTCGCGAACCTTGCCCTGCTTTTCCTGGGAAACAGCGGATCAAAAAGAACCGGGCGCAACTCAGTTCGACTGCCTGGCGGGCATTCCCGCGGATATGACGGAAGGCGCGCGCCGCTTAGAATTTAAACTAAACGGCGAACTTTTCTTGACCCACACTGTAGAAATTTTGCCAACCCAATACCCCACTGAAATTTTACACCTCTCGCCAGAAACCAAAGCCCTAATGGACTCTCCTAAACGGGGCACAGAAGTTAAAATCATCCGCGCCCAGTTGGGAACTGAAAGTAAACAAAAACTTTGGGACAGCAATTTTCTACTTCCCCTAAACGGAAAAGTGGAAAGCGTTTTCGGCGAGCGCCGCATATTGGACGGCAAACTAAAACCCGGGTTTCATAAGGGACTAGACTTGGGCGCAAAAGAGGGGTCCATTATTAAAAGCGCGCACCACGGTAAAGTTTTAATTGCGCGCCGTTTCTCAGAAGAAGGAAACATGGTGGCGATTGATCATGGTCAAGGGCTGGTAAGCATTTACCTGCACTGTTCTAAAATTTTGGTTAAAAAAGGACAAATCGTGCGGCGCGGAGAAGTAATAGCAAAAGTGGGAACCACCGGGGTGTCTAATTCTTTCCATCTCCACTTGGGTTTCTATATTCATGACCAACCCGTAAACCCCAACTACTTTTTAGACTATAAAAAAAACCATGTTCCCACAACACAGGAAAAATAGGAGCCAAACCATCATGACCCCAATACGTTCCTTAAGCGCCATTACTGCGGAATATAAAATTATCTATCCCAAAGTTGGGCAGTTGAACGGACTTTAAGCAATGGAAATAGCTCCTAGCAGACCCATTGCCCGGGACATTCAACAAAATCTTGCGCGCGTGATCCGCGGCAAAAACGACGCGATCCGCAAAGCCATTATTTGTCTGCTCTGTGAAGGACACCTTCTAATTGACGATATTCCTGGGGTTGGCAAAACCAGCCTTGCGCTTGCCTTAGCAAAAAGTTTAGACTTGTCCTTCCAACGCATACAGTTCACCTCCGACCTCTTCCCGGCTGACATTTTGGGAGTTTCCATTTATAACCCCAAAACCGGAGAATTTGATTTTAAAACCGGTCCGATTTTCCATAACGTGATCCTAGCGGACGAGATTAACCGCTCCACGCCCAAATCGCAAAGCGCGCTCTTAGAAGTGATGAACGAACGCCAAATCACTATCGATAACCGCACGCGCCCAATCCCGCGGCCTTTTTTTGTGATTGCCACGCAAAACCCGTTCGAACATTACGGAACGTACCCGTTGCCGGAATCGCAAAAAGATCGATTTTTAATGCGCGTTTCCATGGGATACCCTGAACCCAAAGACGAAAAAGAAATTTTGCGCGAAAACATCGGACTGCACAGCGTGCAAGAGCTTAAATGCGTGGCACAAAAAGAGCAGGTCTTAAACATGATCAGTGAAGTTAAAACGATTTCCGTAACCGAACTAATAGACGACTACATCCTAAAAATCGTGGGAGAAACTAGGCGCTCGCCCTTTTTGGAATTGGGCGCGAGTCCCCGCGGCGCTTTAAGTTTGCGCGCCGCCTCCCAAGCTAACGCCTATATGGAAGGCCGGAACTTCGTTATACCCGACGACGTAAAGTTTTCAGCCCTTCCTGTACTCGCGCACCGCGTGATCCTAAAGTCCGTCAACTCTGATTCGGAACTTAAACAAAGCGAAATCGTCATTCAAGAAATTTTGGACCGCACAACTGTGCCGATTTAATGTCCCTCCTCTCCCGGCCTTTGGCCACCCTCTCCCGCAAGCGGGCGAGGGATTATTTTTTTAGGCCGCCCCGTCACCTTGTTTTTACCCGTTTCGGGGGATACACCGTTCTCCTTACCCTGGGCATTGGGTTTGGCGGCATGAACACCGGCAACAACCTTGTTTACATGATATTCGGCATGATGCTGGGATTTATCACTGCTTCCGGTATCCTATCGGAAATGAGCTTGCGCTCTTTGGAAATTGATTGGATCCTTCCCGGAGAATGGACCGCTAAAGAAACCGGTTCCGCGCGTCTGATATTGCGCAACCGCAAACAACGATTACCTTCTTTTGGACTGCGCGTGAGCGGAGCCGAAGATATGCCTTTTACGGCATGGGTTCCATTTGTCCCGTCCAGCGCTCAAGTCCATTGCGATATAGTTGTAACCCCTCTCGCGCGGGGACGTAAACAGTTAACGCAAATTAAAATTGAAACTGAGTTCCCTTTTGGTTTTTTTCGCAAATATTTGCTGCGTCCCCAAACTCTGGAATGGGTGGCTTATCCGCAGAAACTGACTATTGATCCCAAGAACGCCGGCCGCGCCATTAGCGAAGAGAACCCAGTCTTAACCGAAAAAGGATGGGGGGACTCTTATCGCTCTATCCGCGATTATGTTCCCGGGGACAATCCCCGCCACATGGCCTGGAAACCCACGGCCAGGACAGGCAAACTAATGCTTAAAGAGCTGGAAAAAGAGGTGGAAAAAAAATGGGTTTATACCTTGCTGCCGCTAGACCCCTGGCAATCGCTTTCTCAAGAAGAGTTAGAGTCGGCCATGTCTTTTGGCGCCAGCCTTCTTAGACTCCTCCACACCCAAAAAGTTGCCGTGGGGTTAATCAGTAGTGAAACCTTCGTTGCCCCGAGCTTAAGTAAAAAAGAGCTGGGCAGAATGCTTAAAATCCTCGCGCTCTTTGATCCGCGTAGCGCCCCTGCCTTAACAGAAGAGCCGCACGCAGGGGCACATTGCAATGTGCCCCTGCTGGACCATTGGCGCGCAAATTCACGATGAACCGGCCCCTAGCGCGTTCTTTGCTTTTATCAGTCTGGCTTTTGAGCGGAATTGCCTTTGTTTCGCTGCTCTCTACCCGAGAACTTGAAATTTGGACCTGGGGAACAATTCTGCTCTTATATCCATTGATTTTTATTTTTGAAATGAAGAAATTATTAACCAAACGGCCCTGGCTAGAAAACGGGTTCATCCTAATCAGCTTTGCGGGGTCACTTTTTCGGCTGGTTGTAATCAAAGATAATTTTTTGTTGACCGTGGCCGACTTCCTGGTATTTTTCTTGCTGCTCAAACTTTTTTTCCGTAAAGAACGAGCGGACATACTGCAAATTGTGACCTTGACCTTTTTCGTGCTGCTGAGCGCATCCACCCTGGCTTTGGACTTTACTTTTTTGTTCAACTTTCTAGCCTATATCCTGGTCGCAGCTTGGACCTTATTTCACTACTCTTTAAGCGCTGAGGAATCTTCCGAGAGCGCTTTAGACTTAAAAATCGCGCACGCCGAGTTTGCCCGCTATTGTTTGTTCATCCTGCTCTTAGCTGTGGGGTTTGCCGGCTCAATATTTTTATTTTTTCCCCGGATTTCATTCGCGGTTTTTCAAACGGCGCTCGTTGCTCCTACCAGGGTTTCCGGATTTAACGACACAATAGATTTGGCAAAATCCAATAAAATAATTAAAGACGACAAAGTTGTTTTAAGGGTAGAAATTTTGCCGCCCAACCAAAGAACAAATTGGAACGGCATTTTGCGCGGGGGGACGTTAGACCATTTCAACGGCAAGTCCTGGACTCGCTCGACTAAAACCTTAGAAAAAGTCTTGGACGAAAGCGTGCGCTCGCGCTTGCCCGGCACATACAAAATTCGCGAACGGCGCTTAGAGGTGATGGACCTGGCCAGCCAAAAAAAACTTGAGTCTGCGCTTTTAGCGCAACACTTTAGCCGCGCCCTTTTTCGGCAAAGAGTTTATTTGGAGTCCATGGACACAGACTATATTTTCGCTTCCCCCTGGCTAGAGTCCGTAACAGTTCGATTTCCAAAATTAGAATACTGCTCAGACGGGTCCCTGCAGCGGCCCAAAGACATGGCGGGCAGAACTATTTATGAAACGAGCTCGATTTTAACCGCGAACAACGCTCTGTACTCAAAAACAACCCTCTTGCCGTCACAAATAAATCAGGGAAAACTCGATCCGGAAATAAGCATGAACCTCCAACTTCCGGAAATGGATTTAACCAGCTTGCGCGATCTCGCAAATAAAATTTCTAATCGACCGGAACTCATTACGATCCGGTCAAAAAAAATTGAAACTTATCTGCGGCAAAAATATCGTTATACCCTGGAACATAACGGCAAGTTCACAGATTATCCAATAAACGATTTTTTGTTCGTTAATAAAGCGGGCCACTGCGAACTCTTTGCCGCTGCCATGGCGCTACTCTTGCGGAGCCAGGACGTCCCTTGCCGGTTAGTTACGGGGTTTCTGGTCAAGGAATGGAACTCGACCGGCAACTTCTTTTGCGTTCGCGCCCAGGACGCGCATACCTGGGTAGAAGTCTATATTGGCGAGTTATCCGAACTTCCGGCTAACCCCTATCTTTGGATGTCTTTTGACCCCACTCCGCAAGAAGATGAACCGGAAAACTTTGCCCCATCCTGGGGAACGCGAATCCGGCACAAG
>JAHFBY010000396.1 GCA_023249835.1 Elusimicrobiota bacterium
TTCTGAAAATGCGGATGCAGCGAAAAGTTTTTCTGTTTATCTACAATCTGAAGATGGCCATAAGGTTTTTGAAAAATACGGGTTCATAACTATTTCGCAATAAACGCGCTCATGTCTGAACATTGGCAAACTATCTGGTTCACCATAGAAGTTTCCCTATTAAGTACCCTCATCATTTTGCCGTTTGGGGTTGGCTTGGCTTGGTGGCTTGCGCGCAGTTCATGGCGGGGAAAGTCTCTAGTGGAAACCGTGATTGCCCTGCCGTTGGTCATGCCGCCGGTGGCTACGGGATTGATCCTGCTCAAACTTTTTGGAAAGTACGGTCCCCTCAGACATCTGCTTGAGCGTTTTAATCTGGAGATCGTCTTTAACTGGAAGGGGGTCGTGGCGGCGTTGTCCGTCATGTCTTTTCCACTGCTTGTGCGCAACGCCCGCGTTGCGTTTGAAGAGGTTAATCCGCGGTTGGAACAGGTCGCAAGAACATTGGGCGCTGGGCGCATCCGTACTTTTTCGATCATTACCTTGCCCCTGGCCGCTCGCGGAATCATTGCAGGGATGGTTCTTGCTTTTGCACGAGCCTTGGGTGAGTTTGGAGCAACGATCCTGGTCGCGGGCAACATTCCCGGCAGGACTTCAACGCTTTCGTTAAGTATTTTCCAGTTGATTCAGCTCGGCCAGGATGCCGAAGCCTTCCGGCTACTTAACATTTCTATTTTGCTTGCTTTTATCGCGGTGTGGATCAGCGAATGGTTCATGAGTCATAAAAAAACACAAAGGCATTGATGAAACTTCTCCTTAATCAAATTCATCTGACCTTAGGCATGTTTTGCTTGGATATTGATTTAAAGCTGCAAGGCAGCATAATCGGAGTTTTCGGACCATCAGGTTCAGGGAAAACTACTTTGCTCGAAGTTGTTGCTGGCTTGCGCAAGCCCGCGTCCGCGCTGATCCAAATTGACGGGCAGGTGCTGACGGACACAAAGAAAGGAATCTCCGTTCCTACGGAACTGCGATCCATCGGGTATATTCCCCAGGACTTGGCTTTATTCCCGCATCTTTCAGTTCATAAAAACCTGATTTTCGGATTTAAATCTGAAATGACTCATCCGACCGGTTTGACTTTCTCTCAGGTTTCCGAAGTTTTAGAGATCAAGAACCTCTTGGAGCGCAGAATAGGATCGCTTTCCGGTGGTGAGAAGCAACGGGTTGCGATTGCGCGGGCGCTGATGGCGTCTCCTAAAATCCTCGTGATGGATGAGCCTTTGGCAAATTTGGACCGTTCCTTGAAAGATAGGATCATCCAACTGCTCAAACGCATCCGCGACGAGTTCCAGACCCCGATGCTCTATGTGAGCCACGATCCCGATGAAGTGGTTGAAATTTGCGATGAAGCCATCATCTTGAAAGAGGGTCGTTGTATCCAACAAGGTAATCCGAAAAATATTTTTTCAGTTGATTCGAAGCCCCGCTATATTTTAGCCATCGAGTAATCCGTGAGTTACTACACCCGTTCCCAAATCCCTTGAATGGTGCGCGGATTTTAGGAGTAGGCGGCGCAGCGGGGCGCGGCTGGTGATGAAACGCAAAAGTTTTGCTATGGGCCAGTTACGCCCTAAAGCAAACCGCAAGGTTTTGCCCATAATTTTGCGCGTTTTATATTCGCGCTTCCAAACGCGCACATATTTTTGGTGGATGCGCACAAGTGATTTTTGGGAAATTTCCTTATTATTAAACAAACGGTAAAGCAGCTCTCCGCTGGCCAGACTGCGGCCAATGCCTTCGCCCATAAATGGGTCAAAGACCCCAGCGGAATCGCCCACCTGAAAAATGGAGGACCGCTCTTGCATGTGCCCGCCAAAGGGCAGCGCGCCCACCCCGATCCACGCGCCCACCTGCTGGGCCGAACTCAACTCGCCTAAGAGCGCAAGGTCTGCTTTGAGCAAGTGCCGGACCGTTTGCTCCCAATCGGTTTTGAAATGGTCCTTCAAGCTAGAATGGATCAATCCGCTGACATTGGTCAATCCGTTGCCAAAGCTTAATAAACCCACATAAGCTTGGAAAAAAATGTACAGGGAAAGCTTTCCCGGCTCCCGATCCAAACCTTTGAACTCTCCGTTAAAACCCAACCATCCTTTTTTTGCCTTAACGCTCTCTTGTGTATGGGTGTGAGCATTATTAATTTTCTGGCGAAAAGTTGAATGGCGTCCATCGGCCAAGACCACGACGCGGGCGTGGACCATAGTTGATGAGAAATCGATCAGCCATCCGCCCTCGGATTGGCGGTAGAGTTCAGCCGCCTTAACGCCTAAATGCAAGTGAACTCCAGATTCCTTCGCTTTTTGCGCCAGCAGTTCTTCCAAAGTTTTTCGCTCCATGGCCAAAGGTAAATAAAATGAATCAAAGGGAGGATCGGCTAAAGGAAAGTTGGGGATGAGGTTGGCGCCCTGCTGTAAAGAAAGGCTGGCACAGGGCACCGCGCCCTGGGCATAAGCTTTTTTAAGGATCCCCAGCCAATCCATCTGCTGGGCGGCCTCCGGGCTTAAAAACGCGCCGCAAACCCGCCGCCTCCAAGCGGGCCTCTGCTCGAACAAATGCACGTTCAAACCGGCCCGCGCCAAACCC
>JAHFBY010000397.1 GCA_023249835.1 Elusimicrobiota bacterium
TGCCAACGGCTACGTACATCATCGAAGACCAGGTTCGAGAAGTTTGACGGCTAAGTTTGGCTTCGCCGTTAACAAGAGTAAACTGCTGCTGAATGTCGCCCCTGGTCACGTCGCCATACCCATCTTCGGCAAAAGCTTTGTTCCAGGAAGTTCCATTTCCGCTTGCGCCAGTAAGGACGCCGGAATTAGAGTTGTAGGTATAGTTGACGGTTATTTCTTGTTTGTTAGAGCTGCCGTCTAATCGAACGCCGGGACTTTCATAGGTGCCGGCGTTTGCCGGCGTTTGGGTGTTAGACCAACTGCGGTTACGCGCAGAAATCATTTTAAGTTCGCCTAAATAAACTCCAAACTTTTGGAGCGCTTCGCCGTTAGTGACGTTATAACCGTCTTTTGACCAGGAAACGCTCCAAGCGTAGCTACCGGAAACCCGGTTACCGTTAGCGTCGGAAACCGTGGATAGAAGCGCTCCTTTATCATCGTATTCATAGTCGGTGGTGGTGCTTTGCTGGGACTGCGAACCGTCCGCGTACCGGTAAGAATTGTTGTAGCTGCCGTTGCCGGAAGAGTCGCTGCTCCAGGTTTGGGAAACGCTTTTATCCAGTTTAAAGCTTGTCCCGCCGTTGGAGTCAACATGTTTGATAAATTCTTGTTCAACGGTACCGCGAGTGTAGTTATATCCGTCGTAACTAAAAGTTTGGCCCGAACCGCGCATTCCGGACCCTCTCAGCGTAAGCGCATCGTATTGGTAGGTGGTTACTATCTCTTGCCGGTTCCAAGAGCCGTCCGCGTTGCGTAAACCGTTGTTGTTGTCTCCCCAATAACTTCCTTCGCCGTTTTGGTTGCTGGTCCAGCTTTGGGAAAGGGAACTTTCCAGTTTCATTTGTTCGCTCAGCACGTTGTTCCCGTCTTTAACGACCCTTTTACCAAAAGTTTGAGTGAGGGACCCCGCGGTATAGCGCCCATGCCCGTCATAATTTAAAGAGTTCCCGACAGCGCTTTGAGTTTGTAAACCCCACTTTTTCTGAGCGTCGTTATTTTCGTAACCGTACCCGTAAGTTGTAACCAGTTTTTGTTTGTTCCAGTCCCTTTCATACTGTTCTTTGGGTTGGGCGTAGGAACCTTCGCCCAGGTAGTTAGAGCTCCAAGAGAGGCTTTCTGAGCGCACTAACTTATGTTGTTTAGCGGCGGACATAAACTCATATTCTTGAGTAAGGGAGCCCGCGGTATAACGGTAAGCGTCCCGCGACATGGTTTGACCCAAGGCATAAACGCCGTTTAGTGACTTGTCCGTATGGTTAGTTTTATTTAAGGAACCGTCGCTTTGATAGTTATAAAAAGTGGTGATCACGCTTTTGTTCCAGGAACCGTCAGCGTTGCGCCCAATCGCGTCGGTAACGAGGTTAAAGTTTGCGCTAAAAGTGTTGTTGGCGCTATTATAAACCGGCAAGAGATCGTCTTGCGCGTTTGATTTATTGTTCGTTGTCCAGGAATAGGCAACGCTCTCTTTGAGGCGGAACTGGCCTGCGATTTTTTCGTATTTTTGGCTGACAGCGCCTTCGGTGAGGTGTGCGGTATCGTCGCTGCTCAGGGTTTTGCCGATACCGTACTGTTGGGTTTGGCGGCCGGTATTATCAAATTTATAATAAGTAACAATTTCCGATCTTGACCAGGAACCGTCAGAGTCCGCGTAAGTTTCAGGATACTCGTAACTGCCGTTGCCCAACTTGTTGCTGGTCCAACTGCGGTTGGTGGATTGGCTGAGCTCTAACTTTTGGGTTGATTCATTTTTTGTAAAATTTTGTGTTAAAGAGCCGGCGGTATAATGGCCTAACCCGTCGTAGGACAGGGTAAGTCCGTTACCATTTTGCTCGATTAGTTGTCCGTTCAAATTATATTTGTAAGCCAAGGTTAAAGTTTGTCGGGTCCAGGAATAATCTATATTCGCTACCGGACGAGCAAAATCTCCCAGTTGTCCGGCGTTAGACGACCAGGAATCGGTAACGTTCAGCGTAATTTTAGCTTGTCCGTTAATAATTTCATAGGTTTGACTGATTTGGTTTAAAGTGTAGTTTCCTAACACGTCGCAAGTGAGCGTTCGGGCGGGAACGTTTTGTTGGGCGGACTTAAGTCTTCCGTTTTCATAGCTGTACTCTATCACCAGCGCTTCGCCGCGAATATTATCGTTCCAGCCCATGCGCGACCAAGAGCCGTCGGTGTTAGTGGTCAGCGAGCGCGTTTCGGTGCGGGAAAGTTTAGCTTGGCCGTTAATGATAGTGTAGTTTTGTTCAATTTTGCTGGTCGTGAGGTTGCCTAACCCGTCGTTGGTTAGGGTTGTGCCGCTGGCAAGCGCGGAAACTAACTGACCGCTCTTCTGAGTCGCGGTAGTTTCCCGGTGATAGGTATAAGTGGTGGTTAGTTCCTGCCGGGAAGAGGAACCGTCTAAGTTAAGAGTATTGGAAATATTTATGACTGCGGACACTTTTGCTTGGCCGTTGATAATCACATACGTTTGATCTATTGTGCCCGCGGTGGTAACGCCCAAACCGTCATTGGCAGAAGTGGTACCGCTCGCATGAGTTGAGGACAACTGACCGATTTTGTGGTTTGCGGTGGTT
>JAHFBY010000398.1 GCA_023249835.1 Elusimicrobiota bacterium
AACGCTTCAGCGTCGCGCTTCACCTTTTGCAAAATGTAAGCGGAAAGCTGCTGCGGGGTGAAATCTTTGCCGTGGATGGTGTATTTATGTTCCTGGCCCATCTTGCGCTTAAAGGCGTAAACCGTGCCTTCCGGGTTAGAGACCGCTTGCCGCCGCGCGGGCTCGCCCACTAAAAGCTGGTCGTCTTTGGTGAACGCCACATAGGATGGAAAGGCTTTGCCGCCCAAAGTGGTCCCCTCTGCGGAAGGGATGATGGTTGCCTTTCCGCCCTCTAAAACAGACGCTGCCGAATTGCTGGTTCCTAAGTCGATTCCAATTATTTTTGACATGTTATCCTCCAATTATTCAATTTATTTTTAAATTCGTTTTATTATGGTGGGGCACATGCAATGTGCCCCTACGTATTTAATTTTGCGACTTTTACCTTGGCCGAGCGCAGGAGGCGGTCGCCAAGTTTATATCCTTTTTGAAATTCCGCGATTATTTTGTTGTTTTCATCCGGGTTCTCCGTATCCACCTGCTCCATAGCTTCATGCAAATGCGGGTCAAACGTTTCGCCGATCGTCTTGATACTCTGCGCGCCTTGAGACTGCACGAACTTTAAAAACTGCTGCCCCACCATCTCAAAACCCTTTTGCAGGGTACCGATGTCTTTAGCGTTTTGCGAATGGGTTAAAGCTTGCTCTAAAATATCCACCAACCCAATCAGCTCCATCATCAAGGTTTCTCTGCCAAAGCGGATAGCGTCCAACTTTTCTTTTTCCGCCCGTTTACGGAAGTTAGAAAACTCCGCCTGTAAGCGCATCAACTGGTCCAAATAGTCTGGAGAAGTTTCTCCTGCCGCAGGCTCTTCTACCGGCAGTTCTACGTTGCCGGGACTGGAAACCTTATCTAGTGAGTCGATTTCGCTCAAATCAATTTCGTCCTGCATTTTTTCTTCATCCATAGCTCAATTTCCTTATTTAGAATCGTGCTTCTCTAAGAATTGGTTCACCATTTGGGAAATATAGTCCACCAAGGCAATCATCTTGGAGTACTCCATGCGCTTGGGCCCCAAAATCCCCAAAACGCCTACGGTTTGGTCGGAGAGCTTGTAGGTCGTGGTGATCAAACTTAAATTTTGTAATTCTTTCACCGGATGCTCCGCTCCGATGCGCACGTGTACGTGGGGAGTGGCTTGCGCGCGCGTAGAGGGCAAGTGTTCTTTCTTTTTTGACTGTTTTTTGGGCTCCGCGTTTGCGGGCGCATCGCTAAACTCATCCGTCAAAATATTGGTCAGCAACTGCTTTTCTTCCATAATGCGAAACAAATCGTGCAGTTCAGTGGTGTTAGTAAAATCCGGCAAAGAGAGGATATTGCTGGCCCCATCCATATAGAGTTCGGAATCGGAAAACTTGCGGATCTCTTGTCCAATCTCTTTAGCCAGGGAAGATATTTCCCTGTACTCCTGCTCCGCGGACTCGATACTTTGCACGAGTTTAAGCTGCGCTTCCTGCAAGGTTAATCCTTTTAAGCTCGCGATCATGATTTTGGCGATAGAGTAAAGCCTTTCCCGCGAAAGGTTCAACTGCGTATTGATGACAAAATTCTTAGAAAGGCCCGACTCCGTGATCATAGCAACCAGAACCCTGCGCTCGCCAATCGGGATCAGTTCTAAGTGAGACAAAATATTGCGCTCAAACTTAGGTGTCATCACAAAGCCCGTATAGTGGGAAATAGAAGAAAGGATACGCGAGGTATGGGTTAAAACGTCTTCAATCTCGCGGATCCTACGATCGTATTCGCTGCGAATGCGGGTCTCTTCTTGAACGGCCAAGCGCTGCAAGTCAATGAGCGAGTCCACGTACATGCGGTAACCCTTGTCCGTAGGGACGCGGCCAGCCGAGGTGTGTGGGTGCATGACTATTTCGTCGCGCTCCAGCTCAAAGAGCACGTGCCGTATGCTAGCCGGAGACAGTCCTAAGCGGCTAGATTGAGCAATGGATTTAGAGGCCACAGGTTTGCCCGTGCGCACGTATTCGTGCACCAAAAACTGGAGCACTTTCTTCTTCCGCTGCTCCTGCTCGTCAAAGTTCAACGCTCTAACCAAAACCAGCTCCTTGGACGTAGGGACACAGGCAATGTGCCTCTACCTATATTTTAGCACTCATATTAATTGAGTGCTAAAATACTATACCACAGCTCCATTTTTTTGTCAAGATAGACATTTCTTCTAGGGAGCTGTCCCCTACGTTAAAATTGTTCTTTTTCCGTTGAGTCGGGGAGGGCGAGAGTGGAGGAACGTCCGCCTTCGATAAGGGTGGCGACCAGGTCAAAATAGCCGGTGCCCACGAATTCCTGGTGCTTGACCGCGCCATAGCCTTGGGCTTCGGAAGCCAATTCCTGGCGCTGGAACTGAGCGTAGGCCGACATGCCATTTTTTTTATATCCCGTTGCCAGGTCAAACATGCCGTGGTTTAAAGAGTGAAATCCCGCCAGGGTGACGAATTGAAACTTATACCCGCAAGCTCCCAATTCATCTTGAAAACAGGCTATTGACTTAGCGTCCAGCTTTTTCTCCCAATTAAAGGAAGGAGAACAGTTGTAAGCCAAACATTTGCCGGGAAACTTTT
>JAHFBY010000054.1 GCA_023249835.1 Elusimicrobiota bacterium
TTGCGTCTGACACGATTATAGTCAAATGCGCTGTTTTACGTTTATACGTTGACCCACGCCCCATGGCATAGGCTCTCATCCTTTTTAATACCGGCCCCTGCCCTACCCAAGCATTGCTAACCTTTAATGTTAAATCTTTACAAAGGGGATCTCCCGCATTGGCCGCAGCGCTTTTTATCGCCTTTCCCACTACCGTAGCGCACCCTTTAGGAACTAACCTTAAAATATTTAATGCTTGCGGCACGCTTTTCATGCGCACCAAACCCAAGACTTGGTTTACTTTGCGCGGGGCAAAACGTATATATTTTGAATGTGCTATTGCTTGCATATTTTTAATCCTTAAATAAAGTTTATTTTTTTAATTTTCCATCGCATCATGTCAGCTCATTAGTATCCTTAGTATGCGCTTGGCCATGTCCTCTAAACATACGCGTGGGTGCGAATTCTCCCAACCTGTGCCCAACCATCTGTTCGGATATATAGACTGGCAAAAATTTTCTGCCGTTATGAATAGCAAGCGTATGACCCACAAAATCTGGACTAACCATCGAGTTTCTTGCCCATGTTTTAATGGGTTTCTTAGTCATGGATTCATTTAACTTAAGAACTTTTTTTTGAAGATTTTCATCTACATAAGGACCTTTCTTAGTTGACCGCGACATCCGTTAATCCTCCTCTAAAATTTTTTAAGCTGACGCCTGAGTAGATACAGCGTTTTGTCTGCGCGTTAAAATCAGCCAATCCCAAACTTTATTTGATCTTGTTTTATAACCTTTTGCCGGTTGACCCCAAGGAGACTGCGGCTGATTATTGCCTTTTGATCTTCCGCGGCCACCCCCGTGAGGATGATCAACTGAGTTCATTGCAGTTCCACGAACTGTTGGGCGTATACCCATATGACGCGAACGACCCGCATTACCTAAAACCACATTCTCATGATCAATGTTGCCAACTTGCCCAATCGTTGCCAAACACCGAACAGATATTAAACGAATTTCACCCGAAGGCATTTTAATATTGGCATAATCACCCTCTTTAGCCATAAGTTGGGCAGAAGCGCCCGCAGAACGAACCAACACTCCGCCACGTCCGGGATACAACTCAATATTATGCAAGACCGTGCCTTCCGGCATATTGGCTAATGGCAAGCAGTTGCCAAGAGTAATCTCCGATTGCGGTCCAGAACTAATTTTATCTCCAACTTTTAACCCCTCTGGCTGAAGAATATAACGTTTTTCACCGTCTAAATACTGCAACAACGCCAATCGGGCGCTACGATTAGGATCATATTCTAGCGCAATAACCTTAGCAACCATATCTAATTTATCACGCTTAAAGTCAACTAAACGATAGCGTCGCTTATGCCCGCCACCCTGATGCCTTACCATAACCTCTCCCGTATTGTTCCGCCCCCCCTTCTTCTTTAAAGAAACGGTAAGGGACTTCTCCGGAGACTTTTTGGTTAGCCAGGAAAAATCTTCAACTGTTATAAATCGTCTTGATGGCGTATATGGATTAAATGATTTCATAATTTATTCTATATCCTAATATTTTATTTAACTAACCTGCTCTTCAATTTTAATTTCCTGTCCCGACTTCAAAGTAATATATGCTTTTTTCCAACTCACTTTTCTACCCTGCGGCTTAGTGGCGGACAAACGTCGTAATTTACCTTCATAATTAGCAGTTCTAACAGCTTTTACATCAACATTAAAAATCTTTTTTACCGCAATTTTAATCTGATATTTCGAAGCATCAGGGTCAACTTTAAAAACATATTGATTATGTTTTTCCCGCAAGAGAGTGGACCGCTCTGTAACTAATGGGCTTTTAATAATAGCAAATTCATTCATAAATTATAAGTACCGCCGTTATTTTATTTTTAGTTCTTATAGAATTTTTAACACTTCACTGGTAAGCACTACTTTTCGAGCATTGAGCAGATGGAAGGGATGAATATGTTTCCAGGGGATCACTTCAAAACTCTCAAGGTTTCTTGCCGCTAACACCAATTTTTTTTCTGAGCTTTCAACAATTAATAGCGTTTTTTTAGGGAAAGACATTTTCTTCAACCACGCTGCCAAACTCTTTGTTTTAACAACTTCCATCTTAGGCGGCTCACTTACCACAATATCACCCAGCATAGCCCTTTCCACAAAAACTTGAGATAATGCAGACTTAACTTTTGCCTGGGGAATTCCCGTATAGTATGATCTTGGTTTAGGAGCAAATACTATTCCGCCGCCTTTCCACAATGGAGAACTTGAAGTTCCCGCGCGAGCACGCCCCGTGTGTTTTTGTTTCCATGGTTTTTTACCGCCACCCTGCACTTCAGAACGAGTCAACGCCGATTGAGTTCCCCTACGCCTATTGCCTAAATAAGCCTTGACGACTTCATGCACCAAATAAACATTTGCCGACTTTGCCTTTTTAGCCAAACCACCCATGTGTTCAGGCAGCTGCGCTTGCCCAGTTACTTTTCCTTCAGAATCTAAGATATTTATTTCCATAATTATTCCTACTTTTATTTTCTAATTTATTTAGGTTTACTTGCTTTTCTTTCAGGTTGAGCTTTCTTAGTTATTTTTGGCTGAACATAGAGAATTTTTTTACGCGCCTTAGTAGTTTCCTTTACAACAATAAAACCCTTGGACACGCCTGGAATTGCTCCTTTAATCATAAGCAAATTATTTTCTTGATCTACCTTAACAATCTCCAGTTTCTGTGTTGTAACCCAACAAACGCCCATATGCCCAGCCATTCTCGTCCCCTTCAATACCCGTTGCCCTTGACCTGACCCCCCCCCGCTTGAACCTGGGGAACGAGTCTTATCAGATGCACCGTGAGACATGGGTAAACCAGAAAAACCATGCCGCTTCATAACGCCGGCAAACCCTTTTCCTTTGGATGTCCCGGAAACATCCACGTAATCTCCGGGAGAAAAAATGTTGACAGAAACATTTTGTCCAATTGTCAAATTTTTTGAATCAGCCACCCTAAACTCTTTTAACCATTCAGCTGCAGGAATGCCCCTTTTAGTAAAAACACCTTGATAGGGTTTTGACATGCTTTTCTCTCTTTTTATACCATAGCCAAGCTGCACTGCAGAATATCCGTCATTTTCTTCAGTTTTAATATTTGTTGACCGACAACCTCCAGCATAAACAACCGTAACTGGAATATTTTCCCCTCTCTCATTAAAAATCTGAGTCATTCCTACTTTTTGCCCTAAAATCACTTTTAGCGGAAATGGGGCAACATTTTCCCCATTCGTTTGAACGGCAATGTTAGAGTCTTCCAGCTTTTGATCAACTTTTTTTTCTTCAGTCATACATTTTACCTTTATGTTGATTTTTAGTTTATTTTCTCAAAATCCCCGATAATCGGATCAGGTTTTTATTTCAACTTCAATTCCGGCAGGCAAATCTAATTTCATTAACTCTTCAACTGTTTTTGGAGTTGGCTCTAATATATCAACCAATCGTTTATGAATGCGAACCTCAAATTGATCTCTCGATTTTTTATCCGTATGCGGAGACCTAAGCACCGTATATTTGCGTATATGGGTCGGCAATAAAACCGGCCCAGAAATAGACGCCCCTGAACGCTGCACCGTCTCCACAATTTTAGTCAATGATTCATCCAACATACGATGATCATATGCCCTTAAACGAATTCTAATTTTTTGCTGTGTTGTCACTTCATTAGGCATAATTTACCTCTTTATTCTAAAATTTCTGTAACCACGCCTGCGCCCACGGTATGCCCGCCCTCGCGAATAGCGAAACGAAGCTGCTTTTCCATGGCTATGGGAGTAATCAGCTCCACTTCCATTTCCACGTTGTCGCCCGGCATAATCATCTCCACGCCCGGCTTTAAGGTAATGCTCCCGGTCACGTCCGTGGTCCTGAAATAAAACTGCGGACGGTACCCTTTAAAAAACGGCGTGTGTCTGCCGCCTTCCTCTTTGCTCAAAATATATACCTGACCCTTAAACTTCTTGTGCGGATTGATCGAGGCCGGCGCTGAAATCACCTGCCCTCTTTCCACCTGGTTGCGCTCCACCCCTCTCAACAGCGCCCCAACATTGTCCCCGGCAATAGCTTCATCTAAAAGCTTGCGAAACATCTCTATTCCCGTGATCACCGTCTTTTGCGTCGGCTTTAACCCAACGATCTCCACGTTGTCGCCCACTTTCACCTTGCCTCTTTCCACTCGGCCCGTCGCTACTGTTCCCCGACCAGTAATCGTAAACACGTCTTCCACGCTCATTAAAAACGGCTTGTCTATTTCTCGCTTCGGTTCCGGTATATGCTCATCCAACGCGTCTAACAACTGCATGATCGCGCCTTCGCCCAGTTCCCCAGTGTCTCCTTCCATCGCCTTTAACGCGCTGCCACGGATAATCGGAATCTTGTCTCCCGGAAACTCGTACTTGGTCAGCAGCTCGCGCACTTCCAACTCCACAATGTCCAACAACTCCTTGTCGTCCACCGCGTCCACCTTGTTTAAAAATACCACCAGGTTCGGAACGTTCACCTGCCTGGCCAACAGCACGTGTTCCCTCGTCTGCGGCATCGGTCCATCCGCCGCAGATACCACCAAAATCGCCCCATCCATCTGCGCTGCACCCGTTATCATGTTCTTAATATAGTCCGCATGTCCAGGGCAATCAATGTGCGCGTAATGCCTCTTGTCCGTCTCATACTCCACGTGCGATACCGCCACCGTTAAAATCTTAGACGCATCCCTCACCACTCCGCCTTTTGCAATCTCAGCGTATTTCATTTCCTTTGCTTTACCCTTGGTGGACAACACCTTGGTCAACGCCGCTGTTAACGTCGTCTTGCCGTGGTCCACGTGCCCAATTGTGCCAACGTTGACGTGCAGCTTTGTACGCTCAAATTTTGGTTTACTCATCAAAGATACTCCTCCTTGCTGTCCTGTGTTGAATATGGCTTTAAATCTTATATAGAAATCCTTAAGCTGGTTGAAAGAAAATCCAGATTGATTGGATAGAGCAGAAACCTATAAATATGCTTATCCTTAGGATTACATAAAAACAAATTCTAGCAAAATAAAAACAATTTTACAATTTATTTTTTATCAGGATCAATTTTGAGAAGTGCGTCTTCCGCTACGGAATGTGTTCGAAACGGGAAATGGAGGTCCTTGCTGATGGTTTCTAATACGGGGATGGCGCGGGGATTTTTTAGTCGGCCTAAAGCTGCGATAGCGGCGTGTTTTACGCGCACCTGCGGATCGCTTTTGGCCAGTTGGATTAAGTCCTCGATAATTTTGGGAAAATTGTCCGCGCATTTGCTGAGCGCGTTTACGGCGCTGATGCGGTGGGCCAGAGGTTGTCCGTACTGCACTGCTCTTTTGAGCAGCGCGAGCGTTTCCCGCGATCCCCTCATAGATAAGCTTGAGACCGCGACGGAAGCAATCACGTCGTTCCAGGAGGGAGTGTTCAGCCCTTTTTTAATCCAAAGGAGAGCGTCATTTGAACGCTGGTTCGCTAAGAATTTCAAAGCCTCGGCGCGCACAAAATAACTGGGGTCGCGTTTAAAAACTTGAGCGAGTTTGCCCGCGGTTTGAGAATCCGGGAAATGGGAGAGGGCTTTCACTACCCCGCGCCGAACCTTCGGATTTTTTAGGAGCAAAGAACGGAACAAAAATAGTTTAGCGCGCGGCAGCTTTGTTTGGCCGATTGTCCCGGCAATTTCATTGGCCGCGCCCCAAAATTTTTCTTTTTGGAAGGCGCGAATCAGGGCGTCTAATGAATCGTCCGCCGGCGTTTTAGCAATTTCTCTAGAGGCTTCAATGCGTCCCATCACGTGAGGGTCAGAATTCAATTGGTGTAGCCACATGGAACGCGGTTTGGTCAGTTTTAAGGTTTTTAGAGTGGAGTGTTCTGGGTCTAAACGAACGTCCAAGGGCTCGTTTTTAAATTTATATTGAAATAGGTGCTTTTTGTCTTTGATGGTTTCTGAAAATTTTTTAGGTCCTTCCGCAGTGATAAAAACCAGGTCCATGGGAAGATCGTGCAAACCGTTTTCAGCCGAAGACTTTTGACGGATTTGCACTTTGGCCTGACTCGTTTTTGGGTCCCACCAATAGATCACGCTATATTCCGGATGGCCGGCTTTAAATATCCATTGGTCAAAAAACTGGCGCATGTTGCGTCCGGTAGAGTCTTGTATGGCATTGATAAAGTCCGAGGTTTCCACGGCTTTGCCAAAGAAGGTTTCCACGTAATGGCGGATCGCTTTCCAGAATAGTTCTTCGCCTAGGTTCCGGCGCAGCCCATGCAGTACGCAGGCGCCTTTTTCATAGAGGTGGCGGTCAAAAAGATCGTCTGGCCGTCGATAAACGTTGGTGACGATCGCGCGTTGATAGTTGTTTTTACTTTCATCGAAGTAGGATTGGGCTTTTTCTTCCATTTCATAGTCAAACTCGTCTTTACCTAAATCGTGTTCGGTGAAAAGCGCTTCAAAATAGGTGGCAAAACTTTCGTTCAGCCAGCCGTGCCCCCATTCTTTACAGGTCAATAAGTCGCCGAACCATTGATGGGCTAATTCGTGCGAAGCCAGCCAGTCTGCGGTCTGTTCGGGATAGGCGCGTTCATCTAGCAGTACCCGGTCGGTTTGGGTGGTGGCGGTGGTGTGTTCCATTCCGCCCATGACAAAGTCCGCAACGGCAATTTGCGCGTATTTTTCATAGGGATAGCGCACGCCGATTTTTTCAGAGAAGAACCGAACCATTTTAGGCGTTTTGCCGAAAGCGCGCTTTACTTCCTCTTCGCGGCCAGGCTCGCAATAATAAGTGATGGGAATGCCGTCCCATTCGTCTTTAACCTCAGAAAATTTGCCTGCTACGAGTGTGACTAAATAAGGAGAGTGCGGTATAGCTTGTTTCCAATGATAGGTTTTTGTTTTTTTTGCCTTATTTTCTTGCACCCGCAGCAAGGCTCCGTTGGAAAGGGCAAAGAAGTCTTGCGGCACGGTGGCGATCATTTCTGTGGTCGCCTTGTCGTGCGGCGCGTCTATGCAGGGAAACCAGTAGCGCGCTTCTTCAGTTTCGCCATGGGTCCAGATGTGCACTGGTTTTTTAGGGTAATGCTTGTCGGGCCCGATAAAATAAATGCCAACGTGAGGGTTGGTAAGCGAATATTCGATGATGACGCTGAATATTTCGTCCTGTTTTAAAGTTTTTGGAAAGTTAATGTGGATCTGCTCATTTTTGTAGGCAAAGCGCAATTTTTGGCCAGAGGTCTGGGTTACGGAAATAATTTTCATTCCCACGGCGTTAAATGCGCAAGAACGCGTTTGGCCGTGCAGGGCTTTTAGGATGGTGGTGCACTTGCCCTTTACCATATGTTTGGGAACGTCCAGTTCAAGTTCGAGCGCAATATGTTGGGCGTCGCAATTCTGGTCTGGACCATAGAACGCCTTGCTGCCTGGACGGGCAAATTTTGTGCCGTCGCGGAACGTCTGGTTTTCAATTGAACCGGCCCACTCTGTTCGGCGACAACCGCCAATTAAGAATCGATCTTTTAATTCCATGAAAAAATATCCTAGCAAATTTAATTGTGTGTGGCTATATAATAATGATTTTTTAGGATTCAAAATAGCCGGTATTTTTTGCTAAGTTAAAATGCTAAAATTATTTTTATGAACATAAAATTTAACTTTTTCCTTATAAATGAGCGCGATTGCCGGCCAAAGGGGGCAATCCGTTTATGAGCGGCTCCACTATTTTAGGGGGCGAACTGCGGCGAATGCAGCTGGGAAGCGTGCCCGGCTCGCTTTACACTCGTCCGATATTGGCGCGGGTGAAAAAATCTTTGTTTGATATACTGCAAAAACGAGTGGCCGGCAGCGCATTTTTGGATTTGTTTGCCGGCAGCGGGTCAGTAGGGTTAGAGGCTTTTTCGCGTGGAGCAAAACGAGTAATTTTTGTGGATAATAACCCCTATTGCCAGAAATGGATCAAAGGGAACTTGCAAACTATCGAACAAAAGTTGCCGGACTTTTTTGCCGGCAAAGAAGTCCGGGTCGTGCGCTGCGATATTTTGGCCGGGCTAAAAGAGGCGGGCCAGTCCTTTGATTTGGTGTTCGCAGGGCCGCCCTATCGTAAAGCAGTCAATAACCGGGTTTTTTCGCGCGGAGGGGGAAGAACGCAAGAACCAAACCATGCCGCGCGGTTTAATTATGAACCGTTACATATTGTTTCCGACCTTTTAGAAATAGCGCATCGCGATGGCGCGCTCCGGCCTAAAGGTTGGTTCA
>JAHFBY010000055.1 GCA_023249835.1 Elusimicrobiota bacterium
ATGAAAGAGAAAAATAGTTCATTGCAAAGCGTGTCTAAGAAAGAATTTCTTCAAGAGAGTAAACGCGTTCGCTCTGAGATTAAACAGTTAGACGAGAAGGTTAACAAGTTAGATGATAACGTTAACAAGGTTGCGTTAAAAATCATACACATTGAAGAAGACTTGAATCAAGTTAAAGAGACGATGCTGACCAAATCAGACGGACAAAAGATTATTGACCACATTGATGCTTTTGCACATCGGATTGAAACTTATGACCGTAAAGCCATAGTTCATGACGCTAGATTAAACGAGCACGAGACCCGCCTTTTAAACCTCGAAAACGCCAGGCCATAATTTATCGTAACAGGTTAGCCGGAATTTTTTTTCCATCCCCCAACGTCAACTTATAATATTTGCTATTCATAGACTAGTTTAGATCGCCGTAAAAAACCCGAACAATACGATCGATAATATAGCAATACATTTGTATTGACAGTTTATGGGTTGTCTGTTAAGCTTTTGTCATGGACAAGGCATTAAAAAATCATTTTTTACAAATTCGCATTAGCTCTTTTGAGAAGAAGGAAATTCAAAGGAGGGCCAAGCTTGCGCATATGGATATGTCGGAATGGGTTTTGCGCAAAGCGCTGCCCTCAGGTCAAAAGCAGTTTCAGAGCTTGATCGATACAATCGAAAAATCGCAAGCTCCAAGTTATCCTTTAGCGGAATTAAGCGATTTTCTCTCTTCTTTGGAAGGGGTGGAGTTGGAACAGGTTTGTTCGGAAAAGCCTATTGGAAACTTATCCCCGTTTTTAGCCAACCATATAGCGGCGATGGTGGAGTACGTTTGCGCCCAAAAAGGGATAAAGACGCCCCAATGGGTTGATGATGTTGAACCGTTGAAAATCCCTCATTTCGCCAGTTCGCTCTTGAGTTTGCGCCTTTATCTTTTAACGAGCGCGCTGCCTCCGTTCCGCAGGAGAAACATCTTTGCCGACGCTTCCATTGGAAATCGGATATAATGCCTTTAACTGCTCCGGACATTCGTCGGCTTTTTTCACTGTTAAATAAGGAACTTGCAAAAAAGGAAATCAAAGGCGAACTCTATTTGGTTGGCGGCGCAGTGCTTTGTCTCGTCCATCAACTTCGCCCTTCCACCAAGGACATCGACGCCTATTTTTTACCTGTTTCAGAAATAAGGGCTGCGGCAGCGCGCGTGGCTTTGGCAACGGAGTTGAGGGAAGATTGGCTAAACGACGCAGTAAAGGGTTATTTAAGCGCCAAAGGCGAGTTCGCTCCTTTTTTAGAGCTCAGCCATTTAACTATCCTCACCGCTCAGCCGGAATATTTATTAGCCATGAAATGCTTGGCCATGCGGCTGGGCGAAGAGTTCCACGACTTAGAAGACGTTCGCTATTTGTTGCGCTATTTGAATATCGCCAATTATCAAACCGCCCTAGACTGCATATCCAAATACTATCCGGCAGAACGTTTCCCACAAAAAACCTTATACGCCTTGGAATCAATCATTAACGGCGAAATGTAGAGTTCTCTAACCCACTGCTTTGCATTCGTGTTGCCATTAGGCCTGGATACTCAGGATGCCGGCGGCGATCACTTTGTCCTGTATCTCTTCCAATCCTCTAAAAACTTTGGCGTTGGTTGCGGTTAGCAGATCTAAAATAGTGACTGACTCATAATTTTTAATGTTTTGAGACCATCCGCGATCATTTATCCTGTAAATAATGAGTTTGCCGGCAGAGTTAAATCTTTCATAGATTGCGTCTGCTTCCATCAGATTATTTTTCGGGTAATATGAGTTCACGTGTTTCAATTTTTGTAGAAGAGTAGGATCAGAGGAAAAATTACTTTTCAAGTAATTTATTATGGCGGCATGATCCTCCGCGTTGCGTGAACCTATGGCCACTTTTTCCGGCTTCTGTGACTCGAGAGTGCGTTTAAGCCAGGTTACGATAATTTCTTTTTTATCTTCCGTTACATCAGGATCAGTCAAGAATCGGGCGTCGAAGAAATTGAACGTCTCCTCACTAAAGAGCGTTGAATTAAACTGTAACTCCGGGCTGTTTAAGTTTTTCTGATGGGAACTGAGTATTTCTGCTGCGCCTTTAGCAAAGGCCGCTACCCATAGCGCTAAATTTTTTCCCTGGACGTTGCCTTGGGAAACCTGCGGTAGCAACGGATCGCTGAACTCCTCGTTTAGGAACCGTTCCGGCATGGGAATGATAGTTACGCCAAGTTCCGGATTTTTTAAAAGGTCGCGTAAAAACTTCTGCATATCCGGCGCAAGTGTTTGAAAGTCATCCTTATTGAGCGTTAGCAAGGCATAAAGCCGTCCGTACTGCATCATAGTTTCTTCTTCTATAGCTGTTTCTGCGGTTTCTGCCGTTACAGTACGTTTTTCAAGCGCTGATCGTTTAGCGTTCTCTAAGGCCTCTTCCGCAATTTTAATGCGCTCTGCGAAAGAGGTAGTGGCGTCATACGCTGCTGCGCGGGACCCGGCAAGGTTTAGCTGGTTATTCGGATAACGCTTGTTATGCTGGTAGTGCAAATAGGTATAGCTGAGCAGATACATGATCGCAGGGACGATAAACATAAACCAAACCGGAGCTCCAGCAAAAAGACCCGTAGGAAGGAGAGTTAAAATAAAGGCGAAGCTCGTTAGGGCAACCACTTTTATGTTCATCGCTTGTAAATGTTTTTTTATATTATCCTCAGGTACTCCCAAGAGTCCGTGCAGCTTATAAAAGCCATAGTACCCAAAAGTGATACTGCTCATAAAAAAGAGCGCATAATACGATAAGTGCGTCCCATTGAACCCCATAACAATCCAGTTCATGGGAATCACGTTCCCCAAGATAAGCCCTAAAGGCAGCGCAAATACGAACAAAGTAATTACCGCAGTCTCCCAAACCGCAGCCACCCCGCCCGAAGGTCCGCCTGGGTGATCTAAAACATTCACAAAAAACGCTGCTATTAAATTTAGTTCGCTTAAATGTTTTGATCTCTCAGTCGTGATATTTTTTTGTAGTGGTGGAGTTTTTATTTTTAATTTCGCGTTTCTTTTCATGAGTTCGGTATGATTGAATACGTCAATTTCAATCTCTTCGCTAAACCTACAAAAGCGGCGAGTGCTGGCCCATAGTTTCCCAAAATCGCTATAAGAATAGTTTTTTATATCATTTTCCACAACGCCGACTTGATTCCATATATCGTCCCAGGCCGCGTATTTATTGGCTCTTATCACCTGGGTGGGGTTTTGACCGGGCAACGCATCTAGATGTTCAGGAACTGGAGCAGGGTTACGCTTCGTCCTGCTGTTGGTCGCCGGAGTATAGTTTGCGTCGAACTCGGCCAACGCTATGTCTTCGGGTGTAGTCGCAATTTGATCCAATTCGTTTAAACTATTTTGCAGTTGTTCAAGTAAACTCATATCAGTTTGCCTGACTTCCATTTTTGTAGCCTGCAATAGACGCAACCGTACCTCAACGATTTGCAGGCGTAGTTTAATCTTTTGCAAAAGATGTTTTTTCATATCGGTAGGGTCCATAGGTTTTTGCGGTTGAGCGGATTGAGGTGCGGACTCTCCTTCTTCGCTATTGGACATCCCCAAGTTAAGCCCTCTAAGTTCCTCGCTCAAAGCATCGCGTTCTTTACCCTTGGTTTTGCGCGTAACCGCGGACATTTCGTGCGCTAACTCTATGTTCAACTGATCTATTCTGCTTTTTAAAAACAGCTCCTGAACAGGATCGTAACGGTCTTCGTTATCTCTTTGCGAAGCAGCGCCGGCGGACTGTTCTTGCGCAGAAATTCCAGAAGGCGTTTGGCGCGCGCCATTCTTAATCCTCTCCTGTTTTTGTTCAGCCATATAAATGCGGTATATTAAAAGCTGCCTTATTTTTTCATCCTCTTCATTTTTTAGCCTCTCTTTTAGATTGTGTATTTCCATCGGCAAAGTTAATTCAGCCTCAACCGCCGATTGAGTTGTCCTAGCGTTAAACATGGCAGGAGAAAATCGAGTGTCATCTATCGAGCGATTGACGATATTATGGGCAACAAAGACTGAAAGTGTGGAAGCGATGATGGCGAAAACTCCCAGCCATGAACTGTCTAAGAACTGCGCTGGAATGAAGAGCGCAGCAAAGACCGCAACATAGACAGCAGAAACCAAGCCGGGCGCCGCCATAACGTTCCGCCAGCTTTTTCCGGATTGTTCATATCTGTTGGGCGCGTGCGCCGCCAAAAACAACAACCGCGCTCCACCCGCCACAACCAAAGCAAACCAGTTTAGTCCCGGCACAAAATAGAGCGGCAAAAACATCAACCACAACCCCTCTTCCACCCGCCAGGCGCTTTTAACATCATAATTAATGATTTTGCTCAACCATTTAATGGTTGCAGACAACAGGGTTATAGCATTATTTATGCCCGCTATATTACAATCGATGTCCCTTAGAGTCTTCTCTTGTTCGCTCAGTTTAGACCTCAGTTGATGCATAGCGTTGTTTTTTTTTGTAGATATTTCCTCTGATCGACCCAGTTCCCGTAATTCTTGGATAATAGTGTCAGTCCGAAGCAAACACAAACGTTTTTTATCAAGTAATTGATAAAGTTCTAATTTAAGAGAAATAAATTTTTTAGTAGTTTCAGAAAATAGTATTTCTCCTTCTTTTGGGGCTATTTCAGCAGGGTTAGTGGCTCTCTCGCTCGTTGCGCTCGTTGAAGGAGTTGCGGCTTTTTTAGCTTGTTCTATTCTTGTATAATAGGCCGCTCGAGAAGTTCTAAAGGCAAGATTTTTTTCTACGTCCTCCTCCTCCTCCTCCTCCGTAAATAGCAGTCCGTTCAGCTGAGTAAAAATCTCATTACTCATATAAACCATATAAAGGATACCTAAAGAGTCCGCCTCCCTTATTAATTTGTAGAACGGCATTTTTCTTAGACCTTTAAAATAAGCCTTTTCAGAATCCATGGACTGAGTTTCAAGCTTCTCAATATCGAAAATAATATTCGACAAAAATTTTTCCTGATTTTTAGTAGGATGCATATGGGTTAGCTCTCTCCATGCCCTATAGTATGCACTGTTTGTAGAGAACATAGCGGGCATAAAGCCTTGGCGTTGGAAGCGGTTCTGGGAGATGGCGTTGTTGATCCATCTATGGGCAATGAACCCGGATAGCGCGGCTGAGATAATGGCAATATAGCTGAGATCAGAGTTGTGCAGGAGTTCTGCGGGGATGAAGAAGGCCGCAAAGACCAGGACGTAGACCAGTGAGACAAAGCCGGGCGCAGCCAGAACTTGCTTCCAGCTTTTCCCATTGTTCAGCAGTTCGGCTCGTTTGTTTGGCAAATGCGCTGCCATAAAGAGCGCGCGCGACCCAGCGGCAATGGCCAAGGCCCACCAGCTTATACCCGGAATGAAGTAGAGGGGCACAAACATAAGCCATAAACCCTCTTCCACCCGCCAGGCGCTTTTAACATTATAATTAATGATTTTGCTCAACCATTTAATGGTTGCAGTATGGGCTGTTTCATCCACTTTCCTGTCGTCTTTGGGACTTGTCGCTTTCAACTCCGCTATAATGTGTTTTTGCACTGCTGGCACAGTAAGGCTCGCCAAGGGGGTGGCTAGGGAGAGCTTTTCGGGTAGGAAGGATTGGTTTAGGGAAGCGGAATGGCTGCGGAAAAAGTTTAACGGGTCTTGACGGCTGATTTTTTGCATGCGGGGACGCAACGTGACGTAAGATATTCCCTCTTTTTGCCAGCTCTTTTCCAAATCTTGGCTGTGGAACCCTCCAGCGATCAATACCAGAGCTTTGCTCCCTTCAGACTGCAGGCGTTGGCGTATGACCTTTAAAAAGTTGTTGCTGCGTTCGCGCGAGAGAGCGCAAAAACGCGATGAGCTTTGCAGCGACGCTTTTAGCGCCCCAACCTCCTGCGCCTTAACCTCCACCTTAAATCCCATTGCGTTTAAATTTTCCGCCAGCCTTCCCATAAGGATTTCTTGGCTTTTGAATTTTTCGGACTCGGCTTGCGTCAGCTTAAAATCCAAAGCCTTTTGCGCCAGGGCAAACTGCTCGTCTAAAGCGCGCGTTTGCGCTGCATCTTTGGACTTGCTGTTAGATAACGATACAGACCAAACCTGGTCCGTTAAAGCATTAATTTCGTCAAGAAATTGATCTTTATTAATCTGTTCCGCAGTTAAACTGTAGTTGAGGTAACTTTTCATTGCCGGTGAAACGTATATCCCTGCGGACCCAAGGCGATGCAGGAAACGGACGTAAAATTCACTGGGCTTGATCCGGTCCATGCGCAGAGCCAATGAATCTTCCATCAAAGCGGCAATCTCTTTGTTGTTCGCCTTTTTGCTCAGTTCCTGGATCAAATTTTTTTGTTCGTTCCCCAAAACTTTTATATCCAAATCCTTTTCCATCTGCGCCGCCTTAATGAAGAGCGCCGCGTTTTTGCCCATGGAGGCTCGTTCCGAAGGCTTTAAACAGCCGTCTATATAAAGCAGCCATTCCACCAAACTCTTGCGGCCGGAAAGGTACTCGGTTTCGTAAAGGTCCAAAATGCGCAGCGGTTCGCTGTAATTTTTAGCTTTGGCGCTTTCTAATGCCAAACCCACCTTGGAACGCCAAGCTTGGGTTAAGGGTTCGCTTGCTAAGGTGGATTGAAACGATCGCACCTGGTCCATATATTGCGCTTCATCCTCAACACCGTTAAACGCCACTCCCTTTTCTTTGCGCGCTATAGCCGCCAACTCGAGTCCGCTTAAAATGCCTTTGTCCACATAGGACTTTATTATCGTCCTCAAACTCTTCTGGTCCGGCAGGGAGCGCCACTGTTCAAACCCGCTGTTTAAGGAACCCTTTGCGCCTTCTACTCCAACCCAAGACGCTTTTGCGGCCATGAGCCCCTGGAGCAAACCGGCGATATTGTTTTGCACTTCCGGCACCAAGTGAGCGTCTTGGATCAAAATAACGAAAGGCTGCTGAACCTGGTCCAGTTGTTCCGGGACTTCTTTTAAGGAAGGAGCGAGATGGAGCTTTTCCACTGTAGCGTAAGCAGACAACTCGTTCATGAATCCGGGCAGGTTCATTTTTTGATGTATGAACGCGGAGCGCGCCGTAAGGCCGGGCATTGGCAGTATGCGGTTAAAATCCGGGCTCACAGGGGTTTGGGCGAGCTGTGCTAAAAGCACAGGGCTCTCCTCTTTTTTCTTATTTTTTAGGAACGTGTTACGTTCTTCCCAAAGGTTGGCTTCTAGGAAAGGAAGGGACAGGGTATTGCACAAAAACACAAAAAGAACAATTAGCGCTACTGATTTTTTCAATGTTCCGGGGGTAAACATTGGATACACTCCTTATTAATCTTTATTTTATAAAATGTTCATTACCTAAATTATAATGATTGTGACTTACAAAATCTTAAACTTTATGTAAACATTATGTAAACTTTTATTGCTCCATAAAACGGTACAAAACGGTGCAAAAACCCCTAAAAGCAAGCCGATTTGATTCGAAAATTTGATTTTTTAACCCTTATGTGTTAGGATAATGTCATGAAAGAGAAAAATAGTTCATCGCAAAGCGTGTCTAAGAAAGAATTTCTTCAAGAGAGCAAATGCGTTCGCTCCGAGATTAAACAGTTAGACGATAAAGTTAACAAGTTAGACGGTAAAGTTAACAAGTTGGACGATAAAGTTAACAAGGTCGCTTTAAAAATCATACACATTGAAGAAGACTTGAATCAAGTTAAAGAGACGATGCTGACCAAATTAGACGGACAAAAGATTATTGACCATATTGATGCTTTTGCACATCGGATTGAAACGTATGACCGTAAAGCCATAGTTCATGCTCGCTAGATTAAACGAGCACGAGACCCGCCTTTTAAACCTCGAAAACGCCAGACCCTAATTTATCGTAACAGGTTAGCCAATCAACGTAACTATTCAGGTTAGTCATTCCCCGCTAGGGGAATCCAGTGTCTTTATCACCTGAAAAAGTCGATGGATTACCCTTCGGGCAATGACAGGAGGAGGCGTCCCCATCCTTATTTCTTCTTTGGAAAGGGACAGTCCACTGAAAGGGGGCGAAGCCTCACTCCGTGAAACGGTCCCCACAGGGGCGCGTACTTTATATTAACAACTATTTCGGCATTTGTCATTATATTTACCGGGATAGTTGTTAGAAAGAATCAATCAAAAACGTGGTTGGAAACGTTGACTTCTTGGCCGTTGATACGGATGAATTTGTGGTCGTAGGC
>JAHFBY010000399.1 GCA_023249835.1 Elusimicrobiota bacterium
TTAAATTCAACAACAAAGTCTCGGCCACATCATCTTTTTGATGCGCCACAAACAAAACCTTGGACTGAGAATCTTTAGCGATTCCAGCTAATGCCCGATAACGCAACCGGCGCGCCGACTGTTCCAGACCCCGTGAAACCTGGCCTGGCTGAACAGATTTTTTTAACCGGATGGTGCGCAAATGAAAGTTTAGACCAAGGGTGCGCGCTGTCGCCTCCACTAGATTTTGATCGGCAAAAGAGTCGGCTCCGCGCAAATTATGCTGAACATGCGCCACTTCTATTTGCCATTGTTTTTGGTAAGATACGGCGCGCATCGCATGTAGAAGCGCAATCGAGTCCGGCCCCCCGGACACCGCCACAACCACCGGGCCCGGGCCAACGTCATAAACCGATTGTAAAAGGATCTTCTCCAACCCCGGCGGCAGCACTATTCTACGGTAACGGATTTGGCAAGATTTCTGGGCTGGTCCACATCGCAACCGCGCTGCACGGCAATGTGATAAGCAATCAACTGCAAGGGGATACTGTTTATGATCGGGGTTAAAAACTCCGGGACGTTGGGGACATAAATGGTCTGGTCCGCTTGGCTGGCAATGGTGCGGTCTCCTTGGGTAGCGATCGCGATCAGCCTGCCGCCACGAGCTTTGGCCTCTTCGATATTGGATCGGATCTTTGCATAAACTTCGGAACGAGTCACCAGCACAACGATCGGCATGGTTTCATCAATCAAAGCAATTGGACCATGCTTCATTTCTCCGGCAGGATAGCCTTCCGCATGAATATAGGAAATTTCCTTGAGCTTTAAAGCCCCCTCCAAGGCAATCGGATAGTTTAAATGCCGCCCCAGATATAGAAAATGGCTCTTACGGTTATAGAGTTTGGCCACGTTTTCAATTTCGCCGGTCAAATCTAAACATTTTCGCGTCCAACCAGGCAGTTTTAAAAGCTGTTGAATCATTTTTTTTAAAGCCTCTTGCGATAACTCGCCGCGCATATGGCCAAACTGCACCGCCAAAAGCAATAAGGCGGTTAACTGTCCGGTAAAGGCCTTGGTAGAGGCCACGCCAATTTCCGGACCGCAATGAGTATAGAAGGTGTGATCAGCTTCCGCGGTTATAGTGGACCCTAAAACATTGCAGATCGCCAAGGTGAGGGCGCCTGAGGCTTTTGCCTGGCGAAGCGCGGCTAAAGTGTCTGCGGTTTCTCCCGACTGCGAAATATATATGGCCAAATCTTTACGATTTAAAAAATTTTGACGGTACCGATACTCTGAAGCAATTTCAACCTGGCAAGGGAGCTTGGCGATTGATTCAAACCAAAAACGCGCGACCAACGCAGAATGATAAGAAGTGCCGCAAGCAACCAGCGTAATTTTAGATAAAGACTTTGCGAAAGCGCCGTCAAAAGCGAGGTTCAATTGCAGTCCGCCGCCAGTTCGAAAAATTCGGCCCCGCAACGTGTCTTGAATTGCGGTCGGCTGTTCCATAATCTCTTTGAGCATGAAATGCTGATACCCGGATTTTTCTGCCTGAACCGGATCCCAAGAAACTTGCGTCACTGCTTTTTTGATTGATTTACCTTCTAAGGAAATGCACTCGACGCCTTCTTTACGAATGAGGGCGATTTCTTTTTGGCCCATGGAGATGGTTTTGCGCGTGTGGGAAATAATTGCCGGCACGTCCGAAGCGATAAAGTTTTCGCCCTCGCCAATGCCCACGCTCAGCGGACAATCTTTGCGCGCAGCAATTAAAAGTTCCGGGAAATGAGTTGTGGCCACGCCCAAAGCATAAGCGCCCTCGAGCCTTAGCAGAGTTTTGCGCACCGCTTCAATAAAATCTTTTTCCTTTTTATGTCTGGATTTAACCAGCTTCCACTGCCCTTCAATTAAATGAGCAATGATTTCCGTATCGGTTTCAGAGGCAAAAACATGCCCTTTTTTTTGCAGCTCGGATTTTAACGCCAGATAGTTTTCAATGATGCCGTTATGGACCACAACGATTTCATCTTTGCAATCAGTGTGGGGGTGGGCGTTTTCCGCAGAGGGCGCGCCGTGCGTGGCCCAACGCGTGTGACCCAAACCAACATTGCCCGTAAGCGGATCTTTATTTAATGCGTTTTCTAAATTGGATAGTTTGCCCACGCTGCGCCGCAGTTGTATTTTACCGTTGGCTAAAATGGCTAATCCGCTGGAATCATATCCGCGATACTCCAAGCGCTTTAAACCATTCAACAAAATTTTTTCTGCCCCTTGGTTGCCGATATATCCCACTATCCCGCACATAACCGCTCTCCTTTAAATTCTAACTTTAACCCGGACTTAATCCGCCGCTTCATAATCTTCGCCGATAATAACTTCCACATCTACCATTGGATTTTGTTCAACGCGCGTGAAAACTTCCGCTCGCGGAGATTCCAGGGCGTCGGCAATTAACCGTGCTTGCGTTTTCGCGCCGGTATGGTCCCGAACCAAAGTCCGCCTCTGGCGGGAAGAATAGTTTCCCCATTTTACCACATCAAAACCCGCGGCGCGCAAGCGGCGAACCACCTTCAATGCGAGCCCTTCTTTGCTGGAAGCGTTCCAAACTTCTACCGTGCTCTT
>JAHFBY010000400.1 GCA_023249835.1 Elusimicrobiota bacterium
TTTAGAAAAAACTGAAAATGAGTTCACGATCACTGCGGACCGACCGCGCGCGCAATTTGGCGCATGGTATGAACTGTTCGTGCGGTCCCAATCACCGGCCCTTGGACGGATCGGTACTTTTTTAGACGCGGCCCAACGCCTGACTGAGCTTAAGGAGCTCGGGTTTGACGTGGTTTATTTAGCGCCCATCCACCCCATTGGCTTGAGCCATCGCAAAGGAAAAAATAACGCGCTTACTGCTCTGCCCAATGAACCCGGAAGCCCGTGGGCGATTGGAAATGAATCAGGAGGCCACCAGTCCGTTGACCCGGCGCTGGGCACGCTGGCAGATTTTGACGCGCTGGTGGAAAAAGCGCGGCAATTAGAGATGGAAATCGCCCTGGACTTTGCCATTCAATGTTCCCCCGACCACCCTTGGGTTAAGGAACATCCGCAATGGTTCTATTCGCGGCCTGACGGCAGCATTAAATACGCAGAAAACCCGCCCAAAAAATATGAGGACATTTATCCGATTGATTTCGACACTGCGGACAAAGAGGGTCTTTGGAACGCGCTGCGCGGAGTGATCAATTTTTGGGCCGGGCGCGGAGTAAAAATATTTCGAGTGGACAACCCGCACACCAAGCCCCTGGAATTTTGGCGCTGGCTCATCAACGACGTTAAAAAAGAGCGTCCCGAAACGCTGTTCTTAGCGGAAGCTTTCACTCGGCCCTGCATGATGCAAACCCTGGCTAAAATAGGTTTCAGCCAATCCTACACCTATTTCACTTGGCGCAACAGCGCCCAAGAGCTAAAAGAATATTTTAGCGAGCTCAACGCGCCTCCGGTAACCGACTATTTTCGTCCCAACCTATTCGTCAACACGCTCGATATCCTCCCCCCCATTCTCCAAACCGGAGGCAGGCCGGCGTTTATCCTGCGCCTGGTGTTGGCCGCAACGCTTTCCCCTACTTACGGCGTTTACAGCGGGTACGAACTCTGCGAGAACCAGGCGATCCCGGGCACGGAAGAATATGAAGATTCAGAAAAATATGAAATCAAATGGCGGGACTGGAACGCGGCGGGCAACATCAAAGAGTTCATCCGTCAAATCAACCTAATCCGCAAAGAAAACCCGGCGCTGAGGGAGCCGGGCGGGCTCCATTTCTTAAACTGCACCAACGACCAAATCCTGGTCTACTCTAAACGCGCCGCAGATCAGAACAACACGATCATCGTGGCCGTAAACCTTGACCCGCACGCGACGCAAAGCGGCGAGGTCTCCATCGACCCCGCGGCATTAGGATTAGCAAGCCAGCCCGAATTCAACGTCCGCGACCTGCTTACCGACGCGCGTTACCGCTGGTCCCAAAAAAACTTTCTCTCCCTAAACCCAACCCAACAACCAGCCCACATCTTCCTGGTAGAACCTTAAACCCGGATTTTTCAGCTTTTATTTTCCTAAAATCATAACGACCCATTCTTTATATCGTTCCAATTGTTTCCATAGTTTTTCAATGTCTGTTTTTTCGTAAACTTCCCCGCTATATGAAACAAGATTTTTTTGATCAATCATGCGGACGAGGTGGTTTATAGCTCTTTGGCCATGTTCGTCCAGTTCCACAATATCCCGCATTAGGTCGATGACTGACATGTGATCATCACCCTGACTTTTTACACCCCCCACTTTAATTGTAATGGCGTCCGAATAAGCGATGGCTGCATGGATAATCAAAACCCCAGCGGCATTCCAATACTCAAATTGTTTGGCTAAATCAGCGCCGGAATAAAAATTATCGGCTACTTTAACATAATTATGATGTTCGGATTTGGCTATGGACGTGCGACGGCTTATCCTTGGGGTCATTTAATAAAATTATGCAGCTTTTTAGGAAGCAAATCAACTCCTTCATAAAGTATGTTTTTCATTAAAGGGTCTTCTCTTCTGACTCTATCTCTAGCCTGCCCGACTGTCATAATAATAGGCGACAAGCGAATCCCGTACCGGGGCATGAAAACAGAACAATAGGTTATTGCCTTATCCTGAATTTTATTTTTTAAATGTGCTTGAACCAATAGGAGCAAATCAATATCGCTCTCCGGAACATCCTGAGCGCGGGCTGCGCTGCCAAAAAGAGTGATAGATAACGCGTCCTCCCTAAACACCTCAACGATCTCTCGTTTCAAAGCTTTTTGAAATTCTCTTTCTTGCCGCAGTAAAGGCAGCAGCAAATTTTTAACGATATAGTTATCAAAATTGAGCCGTATGAGTTGGGTTTTTCCACTGCCCTGCCGCTGAAGCAGTTTTAAAGTTTCGAGTTTATTTACAGCTACGGCACAGGATTGATGATTAATGCCGGCTTCTCTGGCAATGGCTCGACCGCTCATCCCTTCCCGATTATCTTGTAACGCACGCAAGATGGGGAGGCGGGTTGATACGGAAAACACTCTATCTAAAGGATAGCGCAGATGGCTTATCAATCTCATACTGCATTTATTATAACAGTCATATGTCTATTAATCAAGACAATAAAAACTACCACATCTTCCTAGTAGAACCTTAAATTTTATTTCCTCTATGACGTAAGTCATACTGCTGTTTCAGAGTTTTCAGGTATACTA
>JAHFBY010000056.1:0-7107 GCA_023249835.1 Elusimicrobiota bacterium
ACAACGCCAAACTTTTGCGCGCGCTCAAAAATAACCTCCACGCTAGCGCCCGCAAAGCTAAATTTCGAACCGTGATCGCTTGCTACGATCCGGCCACGCGCGCGGCAACGCTGGTTCAAGGGTTTATTCTAGGCAGAATTGCCACTGAACTCCGCGGCAGCCAAGGTTTTGGATACGATCCGGTTTTCTATTTTCCCAAACTCAAAAAAACTCTGGCGGAAATGACACTGTTAGAAAAAAACAGCGTCAGCCATCGCTTTCAAGCTATCGCAAAAGCGAAAAGGATCATCAAAAAATATGTTAAGAATACTGATCTCTAACGACGACGGAATTTATGGGCCCGGACTTAAAGAACTGGTGCGCGCGCTGAAATCCCTGGGCCAACTCTTCGTAGTGGTTCCAGACGGCGAACGCTCTGCCGCCAGCCACTCCATCACCCTGCACAAACCCTTTCGCATCCAACGCATGCCGCTAGAACTTTCTAAAGATGACTCCTTTTCCGCATACGTAACCAACGGCACGCCTTCGGACTGCGTGCGGTTCGGACTCTTAGAAGTGCTGAAGAAAAAAAAGGTGGACCTAATCGTGGGCGGGATTAATTCCGGACCCAACTTAGGCGAAGATATCTATTATTCCGGTACCGTGGCGGTTGCCCGGGAAGCGGCCATGAACAACATTTGCGGTTTTGCCATTTCTGTAACGGAAGATAAAAAAGCTGTGTATGAACGCGCGGCCAAAGCTGCGCAGTTAATTGCTAAAACCCTGTTAAAAAAGAGAATGCCCCCGCACATTTTTTTAAACGTCAATGTGCCCGCTTCAAGCTCCACAAACCACATCAGCTCTTCGCTGGAAATTACCCGGCTTGGCAAACGCGTCTACGGTAAACAAATACCCTCGGGCATTGACCCTAGAGGCAACGCTTACTACTGGCTTGCCGGTGATACCCCCAAAGGCATACCCGTGCCAGGCACGGATATGGCTGCCATAAAAAAAGGAAAGATTTCCATTACCCCCTTGTCTTTAGATTGCACAAACCTGGGATTTATCAGCGAGTTGTCGAACTGGAAGTTTTAATTTTTCTGAAATAAGGTGAACGCGTAAAGGACGCCAATCACGGTTTTAGAATCGCGAATTTTGCCGGTTTGAACTTTTTTTAACATTTCGCCAAAAGTCATGGTTTTAACCCGCAAAAACTCATCTTCATCCGGATTATTTTTTCCCTTCTTTAAACCGTCTGCCCAATAGATATGAATCACTTCATTTGAAAAAGCCGGCGTAGGCCAATAACTGATCATTCGCCCGAAACGTAAAGCGGTGTACCCTGTTTCTTCTTTTAACTCTCTGGCCAAACATTTAGACGCTGACTCTTTGCCGTCCATTTTTCCCGCCGGGAGCTCTTGGGTGATTAAGCGGACCGGATAACGAAACTGTTCTACCAAAGCAACGCGACAATTTAATAAAGAATTTTTGTGCGGGGAATCAATAAACGGAATAACTGCCACGGCGCCCGGGTGAGTGAGGTATTCGCGGTAAGCTTTGTTCTTGTTAGGCAGAATAATCTCATCGCTGCGAAAGCCAACCGCTTTACCGGAGTAACTAAAATGCTGTTTAGAAAACTTTTCGATCATGCCGGTTTGCTTCTCATTTCCAAATAGAGCACAACTGCCGCCAAAAGATAGGCAACTCCGCCCACCCAAAAGGATACGGAAATGCCCCAAGTTAAAGAAACAGCCACGGCAAAGACAGTGGCATAAACCGACGTAACGCCGTTAATCCCCCAAAACCAGGCTGCGGGCGCGCCCGTGCGCAGTTGAACCTGCTGCATCCCCAAGGGAAAAGGCATCCCCATCATAAACCCTAAGGGGAGGAGTATACCAATAGAAACTGCAATGCGAACAGCCGTAATCGCAGAAGTAAAGCTGGTTATCACCCAAGGAGTAAGAAATCCAAAAATCAATATGGCACAGATCAATAAAGCTAACGGCAACATACGGCCAACCCGGCTTTGGCTTACAGATAAATATTCCGAACAAAAACTGCCTAACCCGCTGCCAATAAGAAGCGAAAAAAGCACCACTGACAAGCTGTATGTGGGGTGCCCTAAAAATAGCGACAACCGCTGCAATTGCGAGATTTCCACCATCATGAACCCTAATCCAATGGAAGCAAAATAAACCAAAAACTTAGCGTTTGCCCGGTAATTAAATCCTGCTGAACGCGCAATCAATGGAATAAATATCGTGCCAATGGACAAACCCAACATTGTGAATATGAGCACCGCCAAGACCACCACTCCTTTAGAGTTAATGTCAAAAGCGTCTCCCATCATGGCATATTTTTCTTTGGCAAAGAGGTAAGAGAACTTAAACCTCTGGAAGAAAAAGGGTTTATTATCCGTTGTCGGCGAAATCTCGCCGGGAAAATCCTTATAGAAAGATTCCAAGTTTTTACCGTTGGCAATAGTGGCGAATATCGGATCTTTGGCGCTATCAGGGGTGAGCATAACGCGGTACTCTTTATCCGCAGCCATTTTTTTAAATCTGGCCACATCTTGCTGCGTAAAGGGATCGCGCGACACCAAAATAGTGCCCAAACTCGCCACTTCGTTGTCTCCATACTTGCGCGAAACAACCAACAAGATGTGCCCGCGCGTATTTTCTACTCCGGTCCGGTGCAGCGCTTCCACCGCCAAACCCATCAGCCGGTATATTTCATCGGGAAACTGATTGAAGTGCCAGCGCGTAAAAGTAATGATGCCCCCGGGATTTAAATGTTTTAAATATTCGACCCAAGCTTCCACCGTATAGAGGCTGTTTTCGGTTAAAGCGAAAGCGCCGGACGCGCCGGCAGCCCAGGTGTCGGTGACATTGGCTTGAATCACATCAAAATTCTCGCCCGCGCGCGTTATATAAGATCGTCCTTCATCATGCACGAAAGTGACGTTAGGGTACCGGTCAAGATGCCCGGTATAATCGCCGAAACGCTTTAAGTCCGTATCTAAAATAACGTTATTAATTTCAACCCCGACAATTTTTTTCATCTTAAAGTACAGGCCGGACAAAATATCAATACCGCCGCCCACGCCAATAACCAACAACTTTGTGTTTGGACGCAAAGCATAAGCAATGTTGGTAGGATAGTTTTGCAAGAAATCCACATTAGACTCAGAAAAATTGCCGTTAAACTTGATGATTTGAGTGCCGCCAGCAGCGTCTATATTCATTTCCATGTGTTGGGGCGGTTCAAAATCACCGAAACAAGCGCGGTAAATTTTGCGCGTGTCTTCAGTTACCGCTCGCTCAAACACGCGGATACAGGAAAACGCGTTCCACTTTTCATAAAAGCGCGGCTGGTCAGGAACCCCTTTAATGTACATAATGCTTAAAAGCGGTTTTTGCGCCTGCACGCGCGGCGTATGCCAAACCACAAAACCCAGACAAAGAATAGACCAAATCAAAGAAAATCGGCGGCCGGAACGTTGGCCGGCGCTCAAAGAAAAAAAGTAAGCGCCGATCCCAGTCAAAGAAGCAACCGCCACCACTGCCGTAGGGCCGTCTAAAATAGATAATAACGGTATCAGGAGCGTGGTCCCAATACCCGCGCCTAACAAGTCCACGGCATAAAGGCGGTTCACTTTGCCCGGGAACCTGGTCAATATTAAACAGATCGCCACCCCGCTAAAAAAGAAAGGCACCGCACTGACAAAATAAGTAAACGCCAAAGAATAGATCCCCACGATACCGGCAACGCGAAAAGGGATTGAAAGCTGGGTCAAAAGCGAAAAAACAATTGATCCGGCAAAGAGCGCGCTGGAACGGGAAATTTGGTCAAAGAGCGACTCTTCCGTAAAAAGTTTAGGAAACAAAAATACCGCAATAGCGCCCGCGGTCATCCCGAACATGGCCAAAGAAACAGCGACAAAAGCGAAATGGTACCACATGGTCACGCTAAAAATTCGAGTCAAAAGCATTTGGTAAAGCAACGTGGCCATAGTGGTGATGAATAGACCAATATAAAACGACGGTCGAATCTGTTTTGTCTCTTGCATTATGCCTCCTGAAAAATGGACCGTTTGCCGGTCAGGTACAGTTTTGTTGTTAATATCGTGCTCCCTAATAAGTGAACTCATAGGAGGCTCCTTTTATATATTTGAGTAATCATTCTACGAATTAAATCTTACCGCCGTCAATTGTTACATTTTGTTTACAAAAATGTGAGGATATATTTATGCTCCCCGGCCTATACTCTAAATCAAACAAGGAGCGCAGGCTCCAATGTTAGGATAAGGAGAACTTAGCAATGTTAAATTCAAGGTGTGTGGACCAACTGCAGTTGCTGAACGCTAATGATCAAAATGTCATAAAGGGGGGCGCCATGAAAAACAATATAGATTCGCTACAAAGGTTAAGAGAAATGCTCCAGGCCTCTAACTACCTGGACAAAATGACGGACGAACTGTACTTGGAAATGCAGAAGCTCTTTAGCATGGACGAAACAGCGTTGGTGGAAAGACTCTATAGCATCATCCACCGCCACTATGAACGATTAGGGCATGTGGGCAAAGGGTTCCATTGTTTGGAGCATGTTTTGGAGCTTGCAGTGCTACTCTTAAAGGTATACAACTACCAGCAGACAGCCGGCAAGGAAAATGAGCTCTCCGATGCGGAACAAAAAAGCCTTGCCATATTTGCAAACCATAAACTGCCCAACTTATATAAGTTTGAAGTCATGGAAATGCTGGTAGTCGCCATCCTGCATAACCACGACCCGTTCCGGATTGTAGGACCTCCTCAACTTAACCGCACCTTAGACAGTTTATACTCCGATGAATCTATCCGCGACATCATTGAAAGGCTCAGTTTAAGCGCTTCCAATATCGGGTTAATGATTGAAAGGATTGTGTCTCCTTATACATTAGTCAAAAGCCCCGGCTGGAACACAAAGCTGGAAATGCATATCAAACAACACCGTTCCCGCGATCGTTTCATTCAGAAATCTGAGTTTCTAAACCTTTTGGATAAAGCATCAATCTATTACTCGCTAAGCCCGGAAGAAGCGGATAAGCGAATTGAAGGGTTGGAAGATGAATTGGGCCTACCCAAACAGAGCCTATTAATCAAAACCAGCCGTTTTTTAAAGGAAAAAGGCATTAACCAACTGGCGCAGTGGGTACCCGAAAACTATCGGCAAAAATGGTCGCTGATTGAACGCCATTACGAATATCAAAATACGTTGTTCATGAACGTGTTTGGCTATAAATCTTAAATAGCCGGGCTAATTCTGTTCCCTGCAAAATTGGCGCTAACGCGTCCGGACGCACGGAACGCAGCCGAGGGATCGTTGCTAAAACCGGAATTTTAACTTGTTTAAAATATTCCAAATTAGCGCGGTCAACAAGCGCATCGGCGTCAAAATTGTTAAGCACTATCCCCCACAACTTAATATTTTTTTGCTTTAAATAGCGCCAGGTCAAAAACGTGTGATTTAAAGTTCCCAACTTTGCCGGAGCCACCACCACTGCGGGTAAGCGCATTTTTCGCATTAGGTCCGCTACGTTTAAGGTTTTAGTTAGAGGCGCCGCAACTCCCCCTATTCCTTCTACCACCATAAAGTCATTTTGTCCGGACAACGCCTCAAAAGCGGTTTTGACCGCGTTAAAATCAACCGGTTTTCTTTCTAAAAGCGCGGCGGAATAAGGCGCCAACGGTTGACGGTATAACACCGGATTGATCCTATCGATCGGATCGGTGGAAGCCGCGGCGCTCTGCAATGACAAGGCGTCTTGAGAAACCCAAGTTTTTTTACCGGACACAGTTTTTAACTCCGCTCCGGAAGCTACTGGCTTCATCACCCCAACCCGCAAGCCCTGGCTCCGTAAATACGCCGCCATCGCGCAGCTAACCACGGTTTTACCCGCTTCTGTGTCAGTGGCAGTCACAAAAACACCACTCACTCTAATCCCCTATCTGCCGCCATTTCTGAGAACGCGCGCGCCAAGGTTTCCCAATCCGCATCGGAATGATCATAGCTTAGCGACAAGCGCAATCGACAACTATTTTTGGGCACGGTCGGCGGACGAATGGCCGGAACAAACAGGCCTTGTTCCGCTAATTGCCGGGACCAGACTAGCGCGCGTTCCGCTGTACCGCACCATAAAGGCAATATTTGACTTACGGACTTTGCTAAAGGACTGGGAAAAATTTCGTTTATTTTTTGGCTTAACCGCCGGGCAGCGTCAAGCAGCCGACCTCTTTTTTCCGGCTCCTTTTGCGCCAAGCGCAAAGCGGTTAAAGCCGCTGCCGCGTTAGCGGGGCAAAGAGCCGTGGTAAATATAAAAGCGCGCGCCCGGTTTTTCAGATAGTCAATCAATTCCAAGGAACCGCAAACAAAACCGCCTTGCGACCCCAAGGCTTTAGATAGCGTGCCCATAATGATATCGATTTTACCCTGCAAGTTAAAATGTTCCGCCAATCCGCTACCGGAACGGCCAAAGAGGCCCGTGGCATGAGCGTCGTCTACCAAGAGCCAAACCCCGTGTTTTTTGCAAAGCTGCACAATTTCCGGCAAGGGCGCAAAATCGCCATCCATGGAAAAAAGCGAATCCGTGGCCACCAGCCTTTTTCCGTAGCCGCGAGTGCGTTCCAGGACTCGTGCCAAAGAAGGGATAGAGGCATGTTCATACACAAATAGCCGCGCGCCTGAAAGTTTGGCGGCGTCAATCAAAGAGGCGTGGTTTAACCGGTCTAAAATCACCGCGTCTCCTTTTCTGAGCAGGCCCGCGATCACTCCTAAATTGGCCATAAACCCGGTTGGAAAAAGCAGCGCGCTTTCCGTGCCTTTATAACGGGCCAATTCTTGCTCTAACTCCGCATGCAATTCCAAGGTTCCGGAGATAAGACGGGACGATTTACCGCCCGCGCCATGGGCCGCCAAAGCCTGAATCCCGGATTGAATAACCAAAGGATGGGTGGCATAACCTAAATAATCGTTGGTAGAAAAGTTGATCATGGTTCGTCCGTTGTGAACCAACGCGTTGGCCCGGGAACTGGAAAACGTTTGGGGATCACGCCAGAGGGAGAGTTCCCGGATCTTTTGGTTTTCTTTTAA
>JAHFBY010000056.1:7117-8245 GCA_023249835.1 Elusimicrobiota bacterium
TCTTTTAAAATATAGTCCCGCATGTTCATTGGCGAAAAATCAACACCCCGATCGCGCCGCCAAACCCAAAGGAGAGAGATCCCGCGGTCCGCAGTTCACAAGCGCGGCCTTGACGCGGCGTAAAATCCAATCCGCAGTCCGGATCGATCGTTTCCAAATTAGCCGTGGGAGGAACAAATTGGTCCTTCAGGGCGCAAAGGGTCAATACCGCCTCTACACTGCCGCAAGCGCCCAACAAATGGCCCGTAGCCGCTTTGGTGGACGAAAGAGATATCCTGTTCGCATCCGGATCAATCAAACGCAAAGCGCGGCTTTCCGCTAAATCGTTCAACCGGGTGCCGGTGCCGTGCAAGTTGATATAGTCCAAATCACTAAGCTTGATCCCCTCTTTAGCGAGCGCGCGGCGCACCACCGCGGCAATCGTTTTACCGCTTTCGTCAAAGGCCACTGGACCTGAGGTGTCTGCGCCCAAAGTTGGGGCCAAGAGTTGGCCATAAACCGAAACCCCCCGTTCTTGAGCGCTCTCTGCTTTTTCTAAAACGAGCACGCCCGCGCCTTCGCCCAAAATAAAACCGCTGCGCGCTTGGTCAAAAGGGCGCGGCGTTGCGGTTAAAACCCCCAGGCGGTGAAACCCTGCCACGTACAGCGGGTGCAAAGAAGATTCCACCGACCCGCAAACCGCAACGTCACAGAGACCTTCCCGCAGCCAGGAATAACCTTGCCATAAAGAATAAGCGCCGGTCGCGCAAGCGGCAATAATGTTTTGTACCGGACCGCCGCACACATAAGTTCGGGAAAGGTATTGGGCCATGGCGTCCGGCAGCGATTGGGTCAAAGAAAAAAACGATCGGGAAGGATCAAGATTTAACATGGGCTTAGAAACTGAGACGCACACGCCCAAGCGCAAATGCGCCCTTGCTCTTGGATCAGCCAAACAAGCGTCAGCTAAAGCCTCTTGCATGGCGCATTCTCCCAAAGCATAGACCCTGGGCAGCTTTTCATCATGGATAAAGAACGCGGAGCGCACAAAGTCGGCCATTTCTCCTTTTCCAGGTTCCGGAGCGCGTTCGCGATTAAGCGCCGCGCCGCGCTTAACTTTGGACCAGGTGTCCGCGCGGTTAGCGCCTA
>JAHFBY010000401.1 GCA_023249835.1 Elusimicrobiota bacterium
CCTTTAACAGATAAAAGGCGCGTGCCCAGGGACAGAGGCGTTCCTGGACTTTCGTCCTTAGGTTGGGCCCGCATAAACCCAATTTTAGCCGCAACCACACAATTGGGGACAGTTCGATTTCGCAACGGCAAGAGCGCGCTCTTTTTAACCCAGCCCGGATAACCTTCCCAAACGCCGTGATGCGAATATTCCGCTTGTTCCACGGCCTCCACTTTTTGCCAATCCCCCCATTCCGAAATAATCTTAACCAATTCCCCATACAAAAGTTGCGATTCTTCGAAAGGGTCATAGCCCTCAACTACGGGCGCGTCCGTACTGCTGCGCAGGTCCGCCGCGAATGTTTGCACCAAGGCCCAACGTTCCTTAGCGGCGAGCAAGTTCAAGTTAGCGAAAAAAAACAGAAGGATGAGAAAAGGTCCCATCCTTCTGTTTTTACAAACCGCGGTCAATGGCGCGTTATTTCTGCAAGGCTTCGTAAACTTTTCCCACCATAGAGGGTCCGGGGGTCAAGGTTTTTTTGCCTTCGGTCCAGCCCGAGGGGCAAGCTTCGGTCGGATGTTTGGCAAGATAGGTGTTGGCCGAAATTTTGCGGTTTAATTCATCCGCATTTCTGCCCACGTTATAGAAGTTCACTTCGCTGGCCACGAGCTTGCTTTCCGGGCTAATGATGAAAGTTCCGCGCAAAGAAAGGCCGGACCCTTCGTCATAGACTCCGAACATCCGGGAAACCTTACCCGTTGGATCGGCGCCCATCGGATATTTCACGCCGTCAAGAAGCTTTTCATTTTGTTGCCAGGCCAAGTGCACGAACTTGGTGTCGGTACTCACAGAAATAATTTCCACGCCGCTTTGGGCAATGGCGTCATATTTCGCCGCCACATCCGCTAACTCGGTGGGACAAACAAAAGTAAAGTCCGCCGGATAAAAAAGAAGGACAACCCACTTTTTAGCTTTGGTTAACTCTTCTAAACTGATCTTACCGAAATCTTTACGTTTCGGATCGTAAATCTCCATTTCAAAGTTTGGGACGGTTTGACCTACTGAGACTGTTTTAACTGGTTCATTCATAACTTCTCCTCCTATTATTATTTTGACGGTCTAAAAAATTTGGAGCGGGTAGCGGGAATCGAACCCGCATATACAGCTTGGAAGGCTGTCATTCTACCACTGAATTATACCCGCAAAACTCCTTTAAAATATACTATACCAAAACCCTGCGCATCAGTTCAATTACCCTACTTTGAGTAATAGGGGTTAGTCCCGCCCGCGTGGTCGGTCGCGTCTAAAATGTCCTGAATATCGGGTAAACGTTCGCGGATGGCGGTTTCAATGCCTTGGCGCAGAGTCATGTCCGCCATCCCGCAACCCTGGCACCCGCCGCCCATTTTTAAATATATTTTATTGTCTTTGACGTCCAGCAAGTGGATCATTCCCCCGTGAGAGGCAACCGAAGGGTTAATTTGCATATCAATGATTTCTTGAACAATCACTCGGATTTCACTGTCCGGCAACGCTGGAAATTTAAAATCCGCGGGAATGGGCGCGATTTTTGAACTCAACTGTTCGCGAATAATTTCGCCGATTTTTTTGGCAACGCTCTTAAGGTCGGAGCCTTCTTCCATGGCCACTAACAGCTCGCTTCCGGAAATTCGCACGCCGTGCACATTTTCGAGCGCAAAGAGTTTTTCCACCAACGGCGCGCCCGCGGCTTTTTCCTTGCTCCGAAAATGAATGGACCCGTTAGGATAGATAGGCCGGTCCACTTCAAACTTACAACTGGAGCCCGAGGGCTGTAGCCACGCCATTATTTTAATATCTTGATCCATATCTTACCCTCCGTATAGATTTAGAAAACCTAACTTTTTGTTTTACCCGGCCCTTTACCGTTTGAAAACAGCAGGGGATAAAGAACGTACGTCCACAGCGCCGCGGCGATCAGGGTAAAAGTGACGGCTGTTATTACGCCGGGCGAGGTTTGACCTAAAAGCATTTGGTCCAACAAACGCGAAATAAATCCTTTCCCAGAGGCCGCGATGGGGTTGGCCAGCCACCGCAAATTATTTTCCCAGGTCGTCAATGGACAATCTTTACCCGCAGCCATTAAATAACCCGAATAAAGGAGAACGGGCAAATGAATATAACGGACTTTCTTAAATTTTAAGTCCAGGACAAACGCCCCAAAATTAAACAACACAACGCCTAAATGCAAAAACATGATCAAATTGGCCAAAAGTAAATAAAAAATTTTCATTTTGGCGTGCCGCCTAAAAAAACCGCCAGGCGCGGTTTATAGCCTAAATAAAACGTTTACTAATTGTCCTTTTTAATGATGCAGCGGTCTACCACCGGGTAAATGATATAAGCGGTGAAAGTGCCTTTAATTTTAACCGTATCGCCAATTTTTAGCGCGGCGGCGGTTTTTTGGAAGCGCTCTAAGAACGTGCACTGAACATCAGCCGCATCTTCGGACCCTTTTAAGTTCACATAAAGCGCGCCGGCGGTGTTGGTTCCCATTAGCCGAACCGTACCGGTAATTTCCACCACCTTGGTCAGATATTTGTCCGTAGCTTTTTTATAATCTTTATAAAACTCAT
>JAHFBY010000402.1 GCA_023249835.1 Elusimicrobiota bacterium
GAAGTGCGCATTACGATTTACGATTTGTTTGGATACCGGGTTAAAGAGATGAGCTTTAGTCCGGGCGCAGCGGGCGGACTTTTTGGCACCAACAACATAGAATGGGACGGGACCGACAGTTTAGGGGCCAAAGTTTCCAAAGGCGGCTACATAGCGATAATTCAAGCCAAAGGCGACAAAGTAGTTTTCGTAAAACGCAAAATCGGCGTCATCCACTAACATCCATTATTTCCGCCTTTGCCGGAGCTCTTGTTCTAGCGCCCGCAAATTTTGTGCCGCCAAGGCAAACCCGGGATTTAGCCGCAGGGCTATTCTATAATTTTGTTCCGCCCGCTCGTAATCTCCCATCTTTAAATAGGTGTTGGCCAAATTCCCGTACGCCGGAGCGGACTCGGGCCACAACTGCGCCGTCTCCAAAAAATGGGGCAGGGCCCGGGCATAATCGCCAGTCTGAAAATACGCCGCTCCTAAAGAGTGGTGCGTTGGCGCGTGGTCCGGCTGCAGTTGAAGCACTCTCTGGAAAGCCGCCGCCCCTTCCTGCAGGCGCCCCAGTTTGAAGTAGGACTCCCCAATGCCGTAATACGCTTCTACGGATGGAAAAAGCCTTGCGGACTGCACGTATTGCAAGATCGCGGGCTCAATCATCCCTTGCGCTTGGTATACATCGCCGAGTCTTCGATGCAACAAATCATTGTTCCCGGCAAAATCCGAGGCCCGCTCGAAAGCCGTGTCCGCCTCTTCCTTACGTCCTTGGGAGAACCGGAGTGATCCTAAAAGCAGCCACGCGTCAAATCGGATGTTCGGCGCCGGATAGAGGGCCAAAGCTTTTTGAGCCACGGTTTCCGCCGCGGGCCACCGCCCTTCTTTAAAAAGCCGGGCAGCATGTTCCATCGAGACCTGCGGAAAGCGATAGACTTCCAGATCCATCAACTCCACGGACGGAAAATTCTTTGTCCCTTCCCCGGGTTCGGGGATCAGCGTATACCACGACAACTGCTTCTCAGGAGTTTTCAAACGCAGCGCGCACTCTTCTCTCACCAGCGCCTGTGCCCTGGCCATTTCCGCTGCGCCGTACGCCTTGCCGGTAGTATTCTTCGCTTCCAAATTCGCAAGCGAAGGTTCATGCACGAATAGGTGCCGTATTCCCAACACCCACAGCCGCCGCTTTAACTCCTTCGCATTTGCGGTGCCCTCAGCAAAATCGATCAGCGGTTCCTTGTCCAGATCCGATGCGTACCACACTTTATGCCCCTGCGTTGGTCCAAAGCCGCGGGTGATGCCCACATACAACACGTCCTCCCCGCGCGGCGCCCGGTTGCTCAACAAGTGCCCCAGCCAGCGAAGCTCATCCATCTGCTGGTCTTTGGTGTGATAACTCCCGGGGGGAAAACCAGCCAAGGCATGCCCCCAATCGGCCATGAGGTCCGCAAACAAACTCGTATGCAAAAAAGTTTTATAAAAGCACAGCCCCAACACCACCAATACCGCGGCTTTTACAGCCCGGGCCTGCCGAGTTTCGAGCGCTGCGCGGAAAAAGAAAGCGAACGGAACCAGCACCAAAAACGCAATGTAACCGTAATGGTAGTTAAGCATAGGCGTATAAAATAACAGAAGCGCCCACCCGCTCAGAGCCGCGACCATGGTCCAGCGTAATCCTCGGGGAAAACTCCGGCCCAAACAAAACAAGCTAAGCCCGCCAAAAAACAGCGTAGGTCCCCATTCCGGAGATTGAATCCGCCTGCCCATATGGTACAGGTAGGTTCCAGAGATGGCTTTAAAATATTCTGCCAGAGCCCGCCACTCGGACACAACTGTGCTGTCTGGAGACCGCACAACCCCCAAGTGCTCGGCGTGCGCATGCCAAGGATAAACAAAAGTCTTGGAATAAAATGAATTGAAAAAAGGATAGATGGGGTTGCCCGTCACTACGATTCCGCGCATAGCCCAAGGCCCAATAGCAGCGGTCAGGCCTAAGAGCCAATATCCGGAACTGCTGAACAGAAACCCGCGTTCCGTCTTGCGACGGCTCCAATCATTCGCCAGCAAAACCAGACCAGTGCCGGCCACGGCAAACAGGGCGTTCAGCTTGTGGCCTAGGGCCCCGCCGCACAACAGCCCAGCCAACACAAACCATGGGCGCCAAGCCGCGGCGTTGGGCGGGCAACCCTCCTCCTGCAGGTTCAGTCCTTGCATCAAGATCAGCCACGCGGCGATCACGTAGGCAGCCATTGGAAAATCATTCTTCACGGTGGTCGCAAACCCTGCGGTCATGGGCGCAGAAAAAAATATTACGAGCGCGCACAAGGCCGGCAGACGCCCTGCAGTTCGTCTCAGAAATCCCCCTAACCCGGCCGCCAGAGCCATCAAAAATCCCCACATCAGCAAGCTCGCGGCCATTTCTGATTGGAGCAGAAGCGCCCACACCACCAGCATTTCGGTATTGCCGGGAAAAAAAGAGTGCAGGTGGTAGGCATAAACTGAAACCCGCCCTTGGTTGATGTAGAAGTTTGGCAAGGCGAGGTGAGTGAGCAGCGTATCGGGAAAATCCTGCAGCCGGAACGCATGGACCGGCCAGAGTATTGTCA
>JAHFBY010000403.1 GCA_023249835.1 Elusimicrobiota bacterium
ACTTGCCCCTCTCATAATCCACATGGTTCCAGCCGTGAGCGGATCGGACCACGAGATAGTTCCCTTCTTTTATAAATAAAGAAGACTTGTTCACTTTAAAATGGTCCGCTAACAGGGATAAACTTCCCTTATAAACCTCCTCTATATCCAGCGCTTCCAAGCGCCGGGCCGCCTCATAAAGGGTCTTCACAGTGGAAGTTTCTCCCACGATCCTGGCCTCCAAAGCTTGTCTGGCTTTTTGATCGCTTTGCGAATACTCTTTAAACTTTTTCATGTCCTCAGAAATTCGATTCAGCTCTTGATCTTTTTTTTGTTCGCGGTCAATTTGGTTCTGCCTTAAATTTCCCAAGACAATGCCTATCAGGAGAAAACTCAAAGGCAAAATAAATTCGCGCGTTTCGCTGATTTCTTCCAAACTGGTTCGAAACGACGCCTGCTCAAAAATGAAATAAATATACTGCAAAGTTCCGATAACGCTCGAACTGATCCCGGCGCGCAAACCATACTTTGCGCTGAACAACAAAATTGGAATCCAGTAAGGATGGACCAAAAATTTCCGATACCCTAAATCGCCGCGCAGCAGGAGAGCGTTCAGCATATCCAATATCAGATATACGGTCAGCATTTCCATAAGGACCGACCTGTCTTTAGTCCACGAATACACGAAAAACTGTTTAATTTTTAATAATATTTTCATACTCCGCTTTCACTTTTGAATTGCCGCTGACCGCTCCTTTTCGATGATGGATACTATCTTGCTATAAATCTGATCAGGGCTTTTATATTTCATGATATAATAAAATCCGTTTTCTCCAATCTTGCGAAACTCCTCGTAGTTTGGCACCTCGGGAATGAGTATCATCACCGGCAACTTTGCCTCAAGGCGAACCCTCCGGCCAACCTCGTAACCGCTGCCCGACTCCAGCCACGCGCTGCACAAAAATAGATCAAAGTTCTCCTGTTTACATTTTGTAACCGCCTCCGCCCCGCTTAAAAGCGCACTCACGGTCAAGCCGTACCATTCCAGATATTTTTTCATCATCTCCAGCATCTTTGCGTCAGAGTCGCACAAGAGCACTTTCATTTTAAAAATAATACCGCAACTGAGCGCCTAGGATCTGAGTGTCTCCGGATCCAGAAGTCCCGCTGTCGCCTAAATCATATTCATAACTCAAAGTCCCCTGGAGCAAAGGAGTAATCCATACTTTGGCGGCCAACGAGGTAAACATAAAGTTGATTTTGCGTTGGAGGTCTCGTCCGCCGCTTAAGATAAATATATATTCATTAAATTTCTTTGTTTGCTTATAGACCGTAACGCTCCCAATGTGGTTTTCTTCCTCAGACAAAAACCCGATCACTTCGCTTGCCCGATCAAACGGTTTATCCCAAGAAGAGCGGTTTAAACGGTACCCCAAAGTAAGGTTGGGGTTTTTTAATACCAACATATTTAACCAAACGTCGTGGCTTATTTTTTGCCCCAAGTCTGATGACCCGTTTATGGAATTGTAGGATGGATCCAAACTATACTCATAGAATTTAAACTGATAACCGGGAAAAAATTGCTCGCGCCATTGACCTTCGGCGCCGACTTGGAGTTGGTTCAATTTTCCCCTCTTCTTAATGGCGTCAATGGGATCCCTTACCAAATAATTCCACTGATAACTCCCGTAAACCCGAACTTTTTTAACTTTGTATTGGCCGGAAAACTCAAACTCGTTTGACGCTTTTCCCATACGCACCGGACCCCGCCATAGGCTTGAAAAATCTAAACTTTTATTGACATGAAAATTAGCTTCGATCGCAGGGGTGAGCAGTTGTTCGTCAACCTTTTCAACGCCTGATATTTCATCGCGCATAAAGCTTTCTTCCCAAACGCTCGCGCGCAACTGTGCCACAGAGTTTATCCGCACGCGACCCGTCTGGTTCACAATGATCTCTCTTTGAGTTAACGGTTTATGATAGTAATATAACTCCGCATGAGCGTAAGGATCCCCCTCTTCAATTGTTTTATGATAATTATAAAGATAATCGCTTTTAGGCGCGCGACTCAAAAGCTGCTTATAAATGGGCTTGGCTTGGGACCACTGTTCACGTTCAAGCAAACATTCGGCGAACATTTCCTGATATAAGCTTTTAGTGGGATATAGTCGGTACAATTCGCCCCAAACGTCTAAAGCTTCGCGCCAATTTTTTTCGCGCAATGCAATGTTTCCCCTAATTTCCTTTAAACTAATTGTGTTTGCGCTCGTAATATTGCCGCTGCTCTGCGCCACCAGCTTTGAAAAAAGTTCTTTAGCTTTGGGAAGGTCATTCATTTCCAGATAAAGATAGGTTCCGCTCAAAAGCAAATCCACATTTTCCGGAGCGCTGGTCAAAAGCGTTTTTAGTTTTAAGGCCGCTTCTTGGTTGCGGCCCAACTTTAAGAGCATTTCCAACGCATGCGACCAAAGCTCCGAACTTGGGTTCTTATTTTTCTCAATGAATTCTAAACTTTTATTGAATTCTAACTTCGCGGCATCAATATTACTTTGTTCCCAATAGACAGACCCCAACAAATAATG
>JAHFBY010000057.1 GCA_023249835.1 Elusimicrobiota bacterium
CGTGCGCCGACTCTTTCCAAGTGAGGACGTTGACCGGTTCTCCCTTAAGTTCGGTTTGCAATTGTTTTTGAATGTGGTCAATCTCATCGCTGTTTTGAGCCCGGACGGAAACCACTGAAACTTCATTGCCGCATACCAACATTCGCTGCGCCGCGGCGAGCGGAAGGTAGATTATCTCTCTGTCATAGACTGGGCTGTTGGTTTTAAATAGACCGCAGACGCGGAAGAGTTCAGCCGAGAGGCTGCCATCGGAAGCTTGGATCATGACCACCATTTTTTCACCGATCCTTAAATCCAGTTCCTTGGCTAAACGCACGCCCACAATGGTTTCGTGGTCTACTCCTTTGCTCAGGTATTGACCTTCTACGAGGTAAGATTTAATCACGGTTAAACGCTGTTCAGAGTCCGCGTCAATCCCGATTACCAAGGCTCCCTTGGAAGTGAGCGAAGATGAAACCAATCCTGTAAACACCACTTTTGGCGACCAGGCCGCCAGACCCTTTGTCCGGGTTAAAGCCTCATAAATCGTACCTGGTTTTTCAATGCGCGCGTCCTGAACTTTTGGATCGGTGCTCAAAACAGATTGTATCTGCAAGTGACCGGTATAGGTGCGAGTGGTTTTTTCTACTAATTGGTCTTGCAAGCTTTTAATGAGGCTTTGTTGAAAAATTAATGCGGCAAGTCCCACAGCGATGGAGCTTAAGGTAATACTGGTCCGGCGCTTGTTGCGCCAGATGTTTCTCCACGCCAACTTAAAAATGAGATTTACCGACAATGAAATATCCTTTTTGAGTTAGGCGCTGTCAAGGAGCGTTTAAAGCTTGCAAACAGCGGAGCAGTTGTTGGCTCAAGGCCGCTTCGCCAAGGTCAGAATAGATATGGAGCAGGTTATTGATAGTGCGGCAGAGGATCATGTGCGGGTCTACCGGGTCGAGATAGCTTTCTTTAAAATCAATGTCGTTATGCCGGAGGATTTCAATACAGTCCTCGCGCGCGAGAATTTTTCCCCTATGAAAGGGGTCCATATAAATGGATTTATTTTTATATTGAAACAGCACGATAAAATGGCTGGGCAGACCAATGCCGATGAGCGGGATGGGTTTATTTTCCCAATAAACCTTTTGCGCTAAAAGCAGGCAAAGGCAACAAAGCGATATGGGAATCCCAATTTTACGCGCCAGGACTTTGTGTAGGAAACTATTTAAAGGGTCATAGTAATTGGCCGAGTTGCCTTTAAATCCTTGAGTTTCAAATAGGTAAGAGCGAAAGGTTCGAACCATTTGATCAAAAGTGTGGACGTCGTTTAGTAGCTTTTGCAGTTCCGCTGCCATGAGTTTCAGCGGCTGACCAAATTCTTCCCGCGTTATTTCCGGTTCAATTAAGGTGGAAAGGTAATAGAGTCCTTCTTCCAAATCCAGGTTGCGTCCTTCTGATATCCAAAGCCGTTTAAAGCCGTGTTCAATTTCGTTCCAATGAAATTCATGCATAAGTTTGTGAATTTTTGCGCAAGGATCAAATTGTTTTTGCGATCGGACCCAATGGATCCAATCGGGGTCAGAGCGGATAATGGCTTTAAAGTTGTTGGATAAAATCAAAAGCGAAGGACCATCTTCTTCGGTAATTAACCGACAGAGCGCAATAAATTCTTTTTCACTGATCTTTTTAACGGGCGAGGCGTTCTTATCTAGTGTCATGAAGTAAGTTTATTTTAGCACATTTAACACTTTTGAGAAAACAAGTATCATTGCGCCTTGTTTGATTTGCGGTGGGGGCGGTGGCGCGGCATTCCAGGAAGCGGCTAAATTATGATATAATAACGCTCTTGCTTTAACCTTTTTTGAGCCGCGAGCCCGTAGCTCAGTTGGTAGAGCACACGCCTTTTAAGCGTGGTGTCGCGGGTTCGAATCCCGCCGGGCTCAAATTTATAAAATATTTTTCTTCTTATGGACCAGAAACATCGAGTCATATTAGAAAACCTTAACCGTTTAACCGGACAAGAACTATTGTCCGTGTACATTTTTCTAAACAATTGTTGAAACACACTCGCTCCTAGTCCATTGGTGTTTTAACGCGCGGGTATTCCCGGCAACAAATATTTTAGTTTTTCCTGTTTTTTGGGTTTGGATGGCGGAAGTTTAGGTGCGGGCGATGTCTCCAGTTTTTTGGCTTCAACCTTTTTTTCCGGGACCACGACTTTTTCAATAATTTTTTTTTGTTTTTTGGGTTTGGCGCGCGGCGCGTTTTGCGGTTTCACTTTGGGTTCGCTCAGGCGAACGGGCTGGAGCGGTTGCGCGGGTTGTCTTTCGGTTTTTGGAGGCTCTTTTTTATTTGCAGATTGAGGCTGGACTGGGGCGTTGTTATGGAGTAGTTTTTGGATCGGGACTAGATGCAAGAGGGTATAGCGGTAACGGATTAAAGCCAAGCAAAGAAAAATGGCCAGTAGTCCCAATACCCAGGGGCTAATAAATTTTTTTATGTCCACTTTAATTTCAATCACCGTTTCAGTGTTTGCGTCCGGGACCCAGGGAGCAGGCTCTGTTTTAACCTTCGGGTCAGGTTCTACTTTAGGAACGATCAATGCTTCCGGCTGAACTTGGGGTTTGGGCTGGCTGGTCAATGTTGTTAATAGATGTTGGACCTCTAATAAATCTTCATCCCAACGGGTGTCAACAAGATTATTAATTGTGGCCGGTGGGGCGGCGGTTGCGACAATCTCTTGGGTAGCCTCATTGATTGGAGTTACAGCAATTTCTTCTGCGGAGGGCTCCGGCGTTGGGGTAGGGGGCTCTGGCATTGACAAAGGTTCCGTTGGAGTCTTTGCAGTTTCTGCGCTGGGAACCGGCGCTGGCAGCGGATTTTGCGACAAGGGCAGGTCTAATTGCGCGGCGGAAGGGCGAAGCAGTTCGCGCAGTTCCTCAACTTCTGCCGCGTGAACCCACGCCTCATCGTTTTGGCTGTCCGCTTCCAGCAGTAGCGCGTCCGCGGAAAAATCGGGCAGAAATTTTAAATGGTCAATTTCGTAAGGCCCTTCCACGCCATTTTCAGATTGAATCCAGTATTTGCCCATGACTCTATAAACGTATCTTTCGGGAGATTTCGAAAAATGTTATGCTGTTTGTTATGCCAGTTCCCCAACCAGTTACAAATATTTTACGCATATTAAAGAAGCAGTACCCCCAGGCTAATTGCGCGTTAAAGCATAAAAATGCCCTGGAGCTTTTAGTCGCCACTATCCTTTCCGCCCAATGCACTGACAAAAGGGTCAATTTAGTGACCCCCGCCCTCTTTAAAAGATACAAGAGAGCGGCCAATTTTGCCAGTGCTAATTTAAAAGAAATTTCTGACCTTATCCGTTCCACGGGATTTTTCCGTCAAAAGGCCCGTTGGATCCAGGAAACCTGCCGGATCATAGATTCCAAACACAATGGACATGTGCCTAAAACTTTAGAGGAACTTACGGCTTTGCCCGGTGTGGGGCGCAAAACCGCAAACGTTGTCATGGGCAACGCCTTTGGCATTGCCTCTGGTATCGTAGTGGACACGCACGTTAAGCGCATCTCCAAACGGTTGGGCTTGACGCGGGCAACTGACCCAGAAAAAGTGGAAAAGGACTTGGTAAAACAAATCCCGATTTCGGAGTGGATCTGGTTTTCGCACGCTTTAATTGAGCATGGTCGTAAGCTCTGCAAAGCCGTTCGCCCTCAATGTCCGCAATGCCCGATTTTGGAGTGTTGTCCTTCCCGTCAAATTTAACGCGCACGGTCCCTTTGCGTTTGAAATTTATTTTTGTTAAAATTTTTCCAAAATTTTGGAACTAGAACGCGGTTTAAAACGTATAATTTTATAACAGGCGTTTTTATCTATGGAGGAGGGTCCTATGGACGCAGACATTAAACAGATTCATGAAAAAATTCAACGCGAAAGCGTATTTGTACAAACCTTAAAAAGTGAAATTTCTAAGGTAATCGTGGGTCAAAACGATTTGATAGAAAAGATTTTGGTTGGGTTATTTTCCGGGGGCCATATTCTGCTGGAAGGGGTGCCGGGGTTAGCAAAAACTTTAACGATAAAAACTTTAGCGCAATCCATTCAAGTGCAATTTAAGCGTATCCAGTTTACGCCGGACCTGTTGCCCGCGGACTTAATCGGCACTAACGTCTTTAGCCCAAAAACCCAGGAGTTCAATGTAAAAAAAGGCCCGGCTTTCACACACTTGTTGCTGGCAGACGAAATCAACCGGGCGCCGGCGAAAGTTCAGTCCGCGCTTTTAGAGGCCATGCAGGAAAAGCAGGTGACTATTGGTGAAACCTCTTACCCTTTGCCCGAACTTTTTTTAGTGTTAGCCACGCAAAACCCGATTGAGCAGGAAGGGACTTACCCTCTGCCTGAGGCGCAAGTGGACCGTTTCATGCTCAAACTTAAAGTTGTTTATCCTACGCGGGCCGAAGAGCTGGAAATTTTAAACCGGATGACTCAGAAAACAGTTCCAACAGTTAAACCTGTGATTACGCCACAAGAAATTTTAAAAGCTCGCGAGTTCGTCAAAGAAATATATATTGATGATAAGGTTAAAAACTATATCTTAGACTTGGTCTTTGCCACGCGCGATCCCGACAGTTTTAAAATGAGCGAACTAAAAAAATTGATCAGTTTTGGCGCTTCGCCGCGCGCCACTCTATTTTTAACCGAAGCGGCCAAGGCCTACGCTTTTTTACAAGGCCGCGGCTACGTGACTCCCGAAGACGTAAAGGTGATGGGCCCCGACGTTTTGCGGCACCGGATTTTATTGACCTATGAAGCCGAAGCAGAAGACACGACTTCTGATGAATTGATCCGCACTTTATTCAATACGGTGGAAGTGCCTTAGGTCCCCTGTAATGCTCGCGCTGCACAGCAAAATACCGCAAGAGATCTTCAAACAGGTTCGCGGCATTGAAATAAAAACCAGGAAACTGGTTAACGAAATTTTTTCCGGCCAGTATTCCAGTGTTTTCAAGGGAAAGGGCATGGAGTTTGCGCAGGTCCGCGAATATCAGGAGGGCGACGACCCCAAATTGATTGATTGGAACGTTAGCGCTAAAACCGGGAACCTGCATACCAAAGAGTTCATGGAAGAGCGCGAGCTAACCGTCATGATCATGATCGACGCCTCGCGCAGCCTTTTTTTTGGCAGCCGGAAAAACTTGAAGTCCGAAATTGCCGCTGAGCTGGCAGCTCTTTTCGCATTTTCAGCGATTAGAAACAACGATAAAGTCGGGCTCCTCATATTCACCGACCGTATTGAGAAGTTTATTCCTCCGCGTAAAGGGCAGCGCACGATCTTGCGGTTAATCCGCGAAATATTGGCTTTTGAACCAGAAGGGAATTCAACAAACCTTTCCGCGGGAATAGAGTTTTTGGGTAAAGTGCTCAAACGCCGATCCATTTGCTTTCTGATGTCGGATTTTTTAACCAGCGAACCGTACCTGGACCCTTTGCGCGCGCTGGGCAAGCGGCACGACCTCATTTTGGTTCGACTCAGCGACCGGTTAGAAAACGAATTTCCTTTTGCCGGCAGATTTTATCTGCAAGACTTGGAAACCCAACAGGTGCGGTTGGTCAATTTGAACTCGTTGGCTCGTTTGGAGTCTTTACGAAACAAGGCTCGCGCGCAATCGGAAGTATGGAAAAAAGAGATGCAAAAATATGGGTTGGATATAATCCAGGTTTGTGCCGGTGAACCCTACGTTTCCCAATTGCTTTCTTTTTTTAAAACCAGGGCGCGACGTTTAAAATAGCTGAGTTATGCGATTTCTTACGCTGGTTTACTTTTGCTTCATCATGTTAGTTCCCTTTGCGCGTTTGCGCGGGGCCGAGGCTTTTGCTCTTTCCAGCCAAGCGCAAGTAGAGCCGTCCACCACTGTTCCCGTCATGGAGCCGGCTAAACTTGTTTTGCAGTGGACGGCGAATCAAAAAATAACCCTTTCCAGCTTTACGGTTCCTGTAACCAACGAATTGCAGTTCACCGAAAGAAAATTTTTACCCGTTGCCCAAAATCAAGACGGCACTTACAGTCAGGAAATTGAGTTGACTTTTTTGCCAATGGCGTTAGGCGATCTGGAGGGGCCTTCTTTAGAGTTGCCCTATCAAACCGAAAGCGGTAAGTCCGGAACTTTTCGTACTCCGCCCGTAAAGATTACGGTTACGGGCGCGCTCCAGGGCATGGTTTCTTTAGACATGTTGCGCGACATTAAAGGTCCTTTTGCGGTAGGGTTTTTGAGTTGGGCGTGGTTTGCTTTGGCAGCGGGACTGGCGTTAACTGCCGCAGGAATATATTTGTTTCGCAGTAAAAAGAAAAAGCAAGCCTCTGATTTGGACGCTGCGTTGCCCCGCCGGCCTGCAGGAGAGGTGGCGTTAGAAAAGTTAATGGAACTTCTCAAGCAGTATGGCCAAGAGGGAAATTTGAAATATTTTTATATCGCTCTATCCGTTATTGTTAGGGAATACTTAGAGCAGCGTTTTCAAATTGACGCCATGGAAAAAACTACTACCGAAATATTTAAAGCGATGCGCCAGGCAGGGCTAGACCGGAAAACAGCGTTACAGAGCCGGGATATCTTGTCCCAATCGGATTTGGTTAAATTTGCGAAATTAACGCCCACTGAGAAAGAAGCGTTGGCGGTGCATGATCAAGCTCGCCAATTCGTGCTTGACACTCAGGAGTTGCCCTCTGCGTCGGGGCCGGCTAACCCGGATAAAGAAAATGGAATTTAAAAATCCAGTCCTATTATTATTGTTAATTCCTTTGGCAGGGTGGATTTACGCTTTGTGGCGTTGGCGGGAAGGGGCGCAAGTGCCGCTTCCCTACTCTGATTTAAATCTTTTGAGAGAACATCAGGAACCCTATCCTAAGGAACAAATTTTCCTTAAAGGGTTAAAGATCATCGCTTTTATTTTTATCATCATTGCTTTAGCCAGACCGCAAACCGTAAACAAAACAACCGCGCCGCCCAAACCGGTTTTAGATATTATGATTTGCCTTGACACTTCTTTAAGCATGTCGGCTTTGGACTTTGGACAAGAAAATCGTTTGGACGCGGCGAAAAAGGCCGCCGCTCAATTTATTCGCAAACGGCCTTTTGACCGTATTGGGTTGGTAGTTTTTGGCGGAGTGGCGATCCGGCAATGCCCCTTGACGTTGGACCACGAGACTTTAATTGAGTTTGTCGAGCAAGTGCCGATGAACGCCACACAAACTGAAGGCACTGCCATTGGCACGGCCATTGCTTTGGGCGCCACGCAGTTGGCGGAAAGCGAGGCAAAAAGTAAGGTTATGATCTTATTGACCGATGGGCGCAGCAATACGGGAAAAATTGATCCCATGACAGCGGCCTCTGGAGCGCGCGACTTGGGAATAAAAATCTATGTTATCGGCACCGCTGTGCCTGGCGGCGGGTTGGTCCCGGTAAACGATCCGCTGATGGGCCAAAGGCTCGTGCGCATGGCGGAAGATTTAGATGAGCCCACGCTGAAAGAAATTGCCGGCCTTACCAATGGCCGCTATTACCGCGTCACTTCGGAAAAGCGGTTTAAAGAGATTTATGATGCCATTGATAAAATGGAGACCACAAAAATTAAATCAAGCGCATTGATCCAGTACGATGACAAATATGTTCCATTTTTAATTTTAGCTTTGCTTGCGCTGCTGCTAGAAACCGCGGCGCAGCTCACCCTGTGGAGGACCTTGCCCTAAATGTTTGCCCAACCGTTCCAATCGTTTTGGTTAATTCCATTAATGCTTATTATGTTTTTAATGGCGCGCGCTCTTCGAGCTCAAAAGCGGGAGCTTGGGCAGCTAGTGGAGCTGGGCCTTTTGCGGCGGTTGTTTCCAGTAGACCGCTGGTTGGCTTATAACGCCCGGTCTAAAATATTTAATTTCTTAGGGTTCCTTTTCCTGTTGATCGCGCTTTTAGGTCCGCGTATCGGCAAAAAACTGCAAGAAATAAAATCCAATGGCGCCAACGTTTATATTTTGTTTGATTGTTCGGACTCCATGTTATCGGAAGATTTTAAACCCAACCGGTTGGAAAAGTCTAAACGACTTTTAACGGGTTTGGTGGAAGGTTTAGTGGGCAATCGGGTG
>JAHFBY010000058.1 GCA_023249835.1 Elusimicrobiota bacterium
AGTTTTGGTTTAATGCAAGTGATCAACATCGCTTTAATTAACCGCCACCAGCAAGAAACCGGCTCTTTTACCGAATCTATTTGGCGGACAGTAAAAGATTTCGGCAAATTCTTTTACTTCTACGTCCAGTTCATACCGCTGTTTTGGTTTGGCATCCGCGAAGCGGGCAACGACCACTACAACTTTATACGTTCCGACAAACAGGTAAACCTAAACTCTAGAAACGTGGAAGAGCGCTACAAAACTTTGCTGAACGTGCCCGCGCAGTTTGGTTATTGGGGCATATATTTCACTGGTTTTTACTTTCTCCTGTTCACCTACCTCAGCATTTCCACGGGAACTTTAACCAGCGCCGTTGTTGAACACAAAAACATTTCCGAACTGCTTATAGGATACATGGTAATTTTGCCTTACTTTTTTGCTTCCATTGCCTGGATCGCGGGCGCCAACGTTTATACCGGCCGCAAACACAGCGCCGGCCGTTTCTTAAAATTTTCGTTTTGGCCGCGAATATTAATTACCGGGGTCGCGGCGCTGGCGTTTTACTTTTTAGTTTCGCCGTTTTGGGTTGATTGGTGGATCTTGCCTATTATTGTTGCTGCTCCGCTAATAGTTGATTGGGTATGGGGCCACTTAGCGGGCAACCGCGTGTTGTCGGGGCAAAGCGTCGCCATAATTTTTTTGCAGTCGGTTTTAGTGTTGGCTTTTTCCCCGCTAATTTTTATTTACATTTCTTTAGCCCTGGCCTGGAGCAAACTCAAAACCCACATACCGCGCCTGTTACCGGTTACCTGCGCCATTATCGTGGGCGCCCTGCTTTGGGAGGGTTGGCACGTTTTACCAGAAGTTGGCCGGTTCGGTAATATTCTAATCACTCTTAGCGGCATAATCGTTGCGGGAACGGTTGGCTACGCGTTCGGCAAAGCAACCGAAAAACTTATGGAAGGCGTTACGCGCTTTATTTTGCAGCCTGTCCATATGCTTCTCACCGCTACATTCTATTTCTTGCTTTACATAACCTATCTCTTGCGCTGGATTTTAGAAAGCGTTGGCAACCTTGTTGGCAACCTTTTTCGTAACGACCCAGATAAATTAGCTTACGGCGTACTTGTAACCCCCATGAAGTTCCCGCAAGAGTTCAGCAAACAGACCCCCATGTTTTATAACGTTACCCATTCTTTAAGGCGGTCCGCCACGCAAACTAAAGCGGACGCGGAAATATGGCAATTTAAAAAACGCGGGGACGACCGCTACATTCGCGAAACTCTCTTAGAAGCCTTGCAAGGCATGGACAAAGAAAACCTAACGGGGATACGGGAAGTGGTGTTGGTTGAAGGCGGGGAAATGCAAAGTAAAGACGAATACGACCAAAACCAATACTGGTACTTAATTGAAAACGGGATCTTTTACGTTAGCAGCGACTTTGCGCACGACATTATCAGCAAGTTTGACTCTATAAAACGAGGGCTTGCGAACCCTAGAACCTCTTGGCGAGACTACTTTAAGCATCGTCCGCAATGGTATAGAGAAATGAAATTTAAGTGGTATTACGGACAACTTATGGACAAAATGGGCCAATTTGATTCGCAAGAAGAGCTGATAAGCGGCATTGCCAACGGCGCCTATTTAACTTATGTCGGATCAATTGAAGCGACTATTAAAAAAGGAAAATTAGCAAAAGAAGTTAAAAAATTAGCAGAAAGCGAAAAACCTGTAAAAGTTACCCCTCAAGTAGTAGTTACGCGCGTGCTTATGCCGATAGCAGCAAAGTCAAGACCCACGACCACTTCTAGTCAACCGACCCCTAATCTGATACGGACGCAGAGCACCGGAGGGTCAAGCAGCTCTTTGAGCAGTTTAAATTCTAATAGCAGTAATAGCAGTGCTGGCAGTGAGGCCATAATAAAGGCAATGGTAGAAAGGGCAAACGAAGATCCAACCGACGATATTTTTGCCAAAGTATTAGTAACCAGAATTGACACCCCGCTCGAAAGGTTTCTACATTTTTTCCGCCCTACAACCTATAACCCAACAGCAGTTATAGATTTAAATAATAATTTAGACCCAGATCTCGAATTAAGTCTCGCTTCCTATTCTTTAATATACGACGATTCTGATCAAAGACTAGAAGGGATATACAACAAAATAAAACCGCAAACCCCGCCGCCACAAACACCACCGCCACAACAGCAGCAACAACAGCAGCAACAACAACAGCAGCAACAACAACAGCAGCAACAACAACAGCAGCAACAACAACAACAGCAGCAGCAACAGCAAGTAGTTTATGCTTTAAATCCTCTTGATAATCAAGTATTAGAGCAAACGATCATTGACTCTATTACACAACTATTGAACCAAATGCCTGGGCGAAATCCATTTATAATTGCACACGCACAAAATATTGAGGAGATCCGAACTCAAATTTATGTTTTAAATTATCCTAACTCTGAGCGTGAAGATCTTTATCAAGCTGCGCTATCTATCGCTCGAAATTCTCGCCAGTTATTAAGGGACTTCCTTACACAGTACCGTGATCATATTGACATCAACCCCTATCCCAATGATATGGATCCTAGGCTTTTTATCCAGGACCTCTTAGACTCTGCGAATAATGACCTTAAAGATTTTATAACGTTAGGTAGTATGTCGGAGGACAGTCTTAATTCGGCCACATCAACCGCAGAATTAATTCGAAATGAGCGAGAAAGACTAGTAGAAGAACAAATAAGATCGGAACAAGAAAGACTAGAACAAGAAAATCAGCGTAAGTTAGAAGAAGCGAGAATTAAAGAATTGACCGATACCATGGAACGCTACCGCATATTACTGGAAGCTGCAAGCGCGCTGTATGATACAGAAAAAGGCGAAAATAAAGAAATAGTGCGCTTAAGGTTTTATTGGGATATGGTAAAACAATATCATTTTCAAACAGATCCGCATTCACCAGGACCAAATCCTGATTATGGAGTTTACGCTAATTTTATAACAGCAGTCAACGATATACTAACTGCTGAGTTTCCTCCTCAAGGAGTAAAAAGAAAAAATGTAAGTAAACCCGCATTAATCAATAACCCCGATATTATAAGAAGTCTTAATGATATTCAAGATAGACAGGATCAACAAAATGCCCGGCAGATTTACGGCGTCATATCTGCAGAACTCCTGCACAATAGGGAACCACAGCGTAGAAAACCCTTGCCCCAATCCAAATCAGGATTCACTTTAGCGAGCGCCCATGATGAAAACGAACTATTTCATGCGCTTTACGGTGAAATGATGTTAGGCGGAGGAACGCTTGACCCCTTAGCGGCGCTCCGCGCAAGATATTTACGCGCCTGGATGGCCAGCCATCCCAAAGAAGTTGAAAGTATTGACTTAGAGCTTCCCCAGGCAGACAGTCACCTTACCCGACTGCCAATGATATGGAGCGTTGCCACTAACACACCCATTACCGTTCAATCGGAAATAACCACAAGTGGTCAGACTTACGATGTCACTCAGTTACCGATCGTAGAGGGTAATGGGGTTCAATATATTTATGCAATTCAAGTTAATGATAACCCCGCGCACTATGAAAGAATAAAACCAGGCCCCGAAAATAAAATTCAAGTTATTAATAACCTTAAAGCCAAGATATTGGCAAGTGCACAGGAGCTCAATTTATCGCAATTAATTAATAAAATCAGCATCGATTTAAATTTAAATATCTTGGGATCTTCAGATAACAATAATATTTGGGAAAATGTGGCCAATGGTGCGGTAGCTCTGCTAAAGGAGATTTCCCCAGATATAAAACCACGAGAACTAACAGATGTCATGGACATTTTTGACTTTACAATTAATATATTAACACTGGCTCTAAGAGGTATACCCGCCTATTCCGCCAAGCTAGTTCAAAATGCCTGGGATAATTCGGAGGAAAAGGAGGAGGAGGAAGAGGAAGAGAGCTCCGATACAGATTCATCAATAATATCAAGTAATGAACTGCAAAAATACGAAGACAGGATTGCCAGAATCAGCGGAGGAGCCTATGATCAGAATGAAAGAACGATCTTAATTTTGCAAACCTATTTGGAAATAGAAATAAAACATACTTTAAATGATCCTATCTTTAGACCTTTTACCAATAGCCTATTAGATGCTATTTCCAATGAAAACTTAAGCTTGGATCAGAGACATGAAAAAGTTGGTCAAGCTTATCAAGTTTTAGATGAAGAAAACAATACATCCATCCTTGCAAAGAAAGAAATTGCTAAAAAAATAGCACTGCTCATTGAAATTGAACTTGACGCTTTAAGAAACCAACCCCAACCCCATGTAACATCCCAATCTAACAACAGCCTATTTACAAGAGCCGATGGCAATTGTTTTTTCCATGCATCGTGTGGAATCCTAATGCCAACCGGTGCATTATTTGATCCGCTAGCATCGTTGCACAGAATATATCTGCACGATTGGGCTAAAGATAAAACTATCGAAGAGATACAAAATTACTTACGTGATCACCAACACACAGAACAACTACTATCACAAATTTATTTTACTGACATCAATACACTCCTGGAAGAACTCTCGCTCTTTGAACCAGACCCACACATTGAAGGTTCGTTCAGAACTCCGCCTACTGGACATGTAGTTGCATTATTATGGAGCGAACTATCGAATCAACCATTGGTATTGCAAGTGGAAGACCATCACGAAGGAGGAATACGTTTCAGCCAACCTTTGGTTATGACTCCGTCAGCACGAGATACTCAACCTAGAGAAACTATTGGCATATATAACATAGTAGAAAGTCGTAGAAATCCCGGTACAAACCGATTAGAAACCATTTTAGAACATAATGAAAGAATGATCCGTATTCCAGTTATTACCAGACAAAGAGACACAACCAAGAAGGTTGAAAGCGAAGCTGAAATAATCGATCTAGAACAATTATTCTTGCAATTGGATGACGCCCTAGATGGCTGGGAGTCATCTAGAAGCGACTCCCCAAAAAGTTCAGGGATCCGTTCCCGAAGCAGATCGAGGAGCCGTTCCCGAAGTGGATCGAGAAGCCGATCAGCTTCCCCCAACCTTTTAGAGCAAACCCCTTCTAAAGCTACTATACTCACTCGCCGGAAAAGACTAAAATTATTACGAAGTCCTTCAATTGTAGAAAGAATTGAAGCGGATTTACCACAAGTTAACGATACCGCATTAAACGATTTTAATACCGCTGCCCAACACTTAGATAGCTTAATTGAAAATTTACGCCAAACAGTTGCTCAAGAAGTAGAGGGGGAGCAAACGCTTCAGACATTGGCTGAACGTTTCAAAAAAATTGTTGGCCTCTATTTAGTAGCGTTAGAAACACTCCACCGCACTGCAGAGAAGTTCCCTGACAAAAGCATAGGTTTAGTGCCTGTAAAGACAATATTATATGACCTAGGCAAACATAAAATGATTCGTTTAGCTACTAATTTGTATGAAGCAATCCGCGATCAAGAATACCGTTCGCGGGAACTATCCCAAGCGCTCGGAGGTTTTCTTACCGTAGTTAATTTCTATCAAAGGGAAATGGACTATGTGGAATCTAGCGGGCTAGAAAACACCCGCGCGCTCTACCATAAAACAAAGCAAATTATAGCTGAACTAAATAAACAAGAAGCGCTAAGAATAGATAGTGAGAAAACTCTATCCAGCTTAGAGAGCATAACAGATAAGAAATCAAATTTAAGTTTAAGAAAGCTTAGTTCAACCTTTAGGCTGTTTAGCAGAAGGAAATTGCAGGATAGTTCTGAGGGTTCTTCCTCCGAAGAAGATAAAAAGCATCGTCGCGGCCGCCGATCGGAAAGGCCTGATACCAGAAAAAAATTATTCTCCAGGAAAGCCGAGTCCAAGGATGACTCTGATGATGAAATCGTTCAGATGATGATTGCTGGCGCAAAACATATATTAACTGACTTATCTGTTCTCAAAGTAAAAGTACGAACTGAAATCAGCCGGAAAGAGAACGAGCAGGATGAAGATGAGGATGGGGAAGAAAACATACCCGGAGGTTATGTAGATCAAATATTTAAGAATCTTGAAGACTATGCAGAAGAAATCGTTACTTCACTAGAAGCAGGATTCGTATATCCAAGCGGTTATATTCCATTTGTTGCACCCTTAAAGTATTTTACAGAATGGATATCAACTGCTCGCCTTGAAGATGACACCAAGACTGAATTGAATCTTTTATTAACGAGGATGGTTAATGAACAACTGAAAATATTTGAAACATATGCCTCAATTGCCAAACCCAAAAAATACACGGCAAGCAGCAATCAAATCAAAAAATCTTTATCCAAGTTGCTCCGCAATCAAATGAAAATACTTGGACAACCTCTTAGTGATTCCAGCAAATCTTCCAGCCAAACCGAATCGGATAGCGGTAAAAAAAATGAGCGCCGGCGGCGCACTCAGTCAGCAAAGGACCCGGAAAATATATTGAGGGTAAGAATTTTAGAGTACGAATCAAATGAAACCGATTCCACTAATCTAGCCTCTTTTTTTCCCGGCGAATTAGATGAGGAAACGCGCCAAAACATTATCCATTTATTTGCGGATATACGCTGGCCCGACCAAACTGAAAACATAGATATTTCCCAAACCATTATGGGTCATTACCAAAGATTTGCGCAAGAAGTGGCGGATGTTCGTTTGGAGATTGAAACAGGCGTTGAATCTAACCGCCAACACTTTACTCAAACGGCCACTAAAATAGACGCGCTTGAACAAAATTATGAAACGCTCTTTGAAAAAGCAATCACGTTAGAATTAACCCTTTATAAAATGCACAAAATAAAAAAAATTATTTCGAGGTTGTATCCTCAATTGGAGTCCGATGAAGTAAGGGCCCTCTATACAAAGGCAGCCAATGATACCGATGCTACGAAACAAAACATGATTATAATAAGATCGGAAATGGATGAGTATTATAGAAAACAACTCTCTAGGGACACCATCCGCACTCAAACCCTGGTGGATTCATCACCTGCCCCCAAACGTTTATTTTCTGACCGTTCCACCAGAAGTTCAAAAAAAGAAAAAAACGGGGCCAAACAAATTATTGTGGGAGAAGATTTAAGAACCCTTGAAGTAGAATTAAAAGATTTAAAAAGTCTGCTAAAAGACGAAGAGAAAGCACTCGATACCTATAAAAAATATTTGGCCACTAACGATACTGATATAAGAGGAAAATTTTATAAAGCTTCTAGACTATCTGCCGCTATTACCGCCGCAAATGAAGTAGAGCGTAAGTTAAAAATATTTCTATCCCATTATAAACATCCACCATTGCGTAACCTTACAACAATAGATCTCAAAAACATTACTGTTCACTATAAAGCAAGGATGAAAGTTTATTATGATTTGACATTAGAATTTCTGGATAGAGCATCTCAATCTCAAACTATCACGGAAAAAACAATTCTTACCGATCTTGCGAGTCAGCACGCCCGCATTTTTGCCAATGAATTAATTGATCAACCATTAATGGAAAGAATTGCCGATTATGCTGATTCAGGTATAAACACGCCGGGAACAAACCTGAACGTTCGCAGAAGATATTTAATGATTATTGGGCACTATTTATCTCTAATTAAAACAACCGCCAACTATCCTCAACTGTGTACTCAACTCAATGAAAATTTAAATTCTTATCTTAATCCAACGGGGCAAACTGAAGCTCAGGTTTTTGCATTGGCAGCTTTAAAGGGTACAATAGCCACTCAATTATCTGAAGACAACCTATCAGAAAATCAACAATATGAGCTTAATACAATGATAAATGTAGTTGCTTTAGTTAACAAAATTGAATTAATCTCAACTGCGGGCACTGAAAATGAATCAGACCATGAACATGACAGTTCTTCCGATATTGGCGGGGGGGACGCTAGGACTGTGCAAACAGTTTTGGAACGCATCTACCAAAAACCTGAACTATTAGAGATAATACAAAATGTAAGCGTTAACGTTGAAATCCCCGGGCAGCCCTCCTTTATCGTTACAAGAAAAGCTGTGCTTGTTCCCCACAGCGTGCTGCCTTACTATTCTGTTGACCGCTACGGACGGCTTCAGCG
>JAHFBY010000404.1 GCA_023249835.1 Elusimicrobiota bacterium
ATGCGCGGAAATGGCCACGCGGCTGGAAAAAGACCTACCGATGATAGAGGCGGGCATGAGCAGTTTATTGGGCTTTTCTTTTTTAATGAGTTCGGTTAATGCTATGGTATAGACTTCATCTAAAAAGTGCTCGAAGATAGGATTGTCTAAAACATAAACTTTGTCCGCGCCGTGGTCGATTAAATCTTGAGCGTATTGCTTCACGTTGTGTCCGATCAAAACGCAGGAAAGTTCTTCGTTAAGGTCCTTAGCCATTTGCATGCCTACCGTGATCAGTTCATAAATGGTAGGCATTATTTTGCCGTGCCTTTGTTCTGCATAACACCAAACGCCTTTATAAGATGCGGTGTCAATGTCCACTTTGACTTCTTCTTTGTGCATGACAATAGCGTGGAACATCTCAGGGTTGGGTATCTTGGCCTTGGTCTTTTCAAATAGTCGGTCGCAGTCTTCCACGCAAGCGTTGCAGAAGACGCATTTGTTAACGTCAATTACAGCCAGTTTTTTCCAGCGAACCCCTTCTTCTTTTGCGCGATCAGACATGCTGATACAGTTGACCGGGCACACTTTTACGCAAGATCCGCATCCGGTACAACGCTCTTTTAAGATAAATATTTCATTGGGCATAGATGATAAACCTTTCCTTAGATTAACTAAATAATTTTTTAAACCAACTTCATTTCGCGTAATTTCGCGACCAAATTTTTTGCTTTTTCTTCAGGCGTTGACCCGGTGACCAGTAGTCCGCCCGTGCGCGGCGGCGGATTAAAGCTGGACGCAACTATAGTGGGCGATCCGCCTAATCCAATTTTAGTTTTGTCAGCGGCAATATCGTCAGCGGTCCATTTTTGAATAACGGCTTTTTTTGCCGCCATCTTGCCCTTTAATGATGGGACTCTGGGCTCGTTGATTTCTTTGACCACTGCGATCAAAGCGGGCAGCTTCATTAAAATGACGTCGGTTCCGTCCTCCATCATCCGCCAAATGCTTATTGCCCCGTCGGCAATTTCTTCCACTTTTTTCACATAAGCGACGTTGGGCATTTCGAGCCAGGCGGCAATGCCCGGTCCAACGTGGCCGGTGTCCCCATCGTTAGTCTGCTTACCGCAGATGATGAGGTCCACTTTTTGTTGGGTATGCATTTCAATTTTACGTATGCCCATTTGCAGGGCGTAGGAAGTAGCATAAGTATCGGCGCCGGCAAAGGCGCGGTCGCACAAATGAAACCCTTGCGTGCAGCCCTTGGAAATCGCGTCCCGTAAGGCATCTTCTGCCTGGGGAGGTCCCATGGTGATAACTGAAATAGTGACATCGCCATAGCGCTCTTTAAGGCGAACGGCTTCTTCTATGGCGTATTCGTCAAACGGATTGATCGCCGCGGCCATTCCTTCGCGTTTTAATGTTCCGGTTTTAGGATCAATTTGTACGTTGGATGTGGCAGGGGTCTGTTTAATACAAACTACGATATGCATCTTATTATAAACCATTCCTTTCTAATTTTTAAGAGTTTTGAGCCAGTTCCTTAATTATGGCGTAGCCGATCTCATTTCTTTGAATCTGATTAGTACCTTCGTAGATTTGAGTGATTTTAGCGTCGCGCATAAATTTTTCCACCGTGAAATCGCGCATATATCCAATGCCGCCGCAAACTTGCACCGCGTCGTTGGCCACTTTCATTGCAACGTCCGAGCAAAAGACCTTAGTCATTGCCGACCACTTGGTCCAGCCTTTAGTGGCAATTTTGTTCATTTCTTTATATACGGTTTCACCACTGCTTTCCGCTATTTTTTCCGCCGCTAAAAGATCTTTATCCATGGCCCTGGCCACGTTATAGAGCAGGCACCTAGCCGCCTCAATTTGAGTGGCCATATCCGCCACCATGTGTTGGATCGCCTGGAAAGAGATGATGGTTTGTCCGAACTGTTTGCGAATTTTTCCGTAACTTAAAGCTTCGTCTAGCGCCCCCTGCGCAATGCCCAGGGCCTGGGCTGCTACGCCGGGCCTAGAAACATCGAACGTGGCTTGAGCCACAAATAAACCCTTGCCTTCGCCTCCCAATAAGTTTTCAATGGGCACTTTACAGTTGTCAAAATGCAACTCATAGGTCGGCGAGGCGCGTATCCCCATCTTAAGTTCTTTTTTGCCAAAGCTAAATCCCGGAGTTCCCTTTTCCACAATAAAACAGGAAATTCCCCGCGCGCCGCGCGCTTTGTTGGTAGATGCGAAAAGCGTGTACACTTCCGCAGCTTCGCCGTTGGAACAAAAGTTCTTGGTTCCGTTCAGTATATAGAAATTACCTTCTTTGCGGGCGGTACATGCGGTTGCGGTGGCATCAGAACCCGCTCCGGGTTCAGTTATGGTAAAAGCGCCTAACCGTTTGCCGCTGGCCAAGTCCGGGATATATTTTTTCTTTTGTTCGGGCGTTCCAAATAATAGGATGGGGAACGTGCACAGGGCCGAGCAAGCGATACCCAAGGCAATGCCCCCGCAGGCGCGAGAAATTTCTTCCATAGCTAAACACAATTCAAATGCGCCGCCGCCCAGTCCACC
>JAHFBY010000059.1 GCA_023249835.1 Elusimicrobiota bacterium
GGCCTCCTTAAACGCAGGCGCCGCTGCCGCGATCCTTTTATATGAGATCGCCCGCGCACAAAAAATTTGAAATATAATCATCTCGTTAAAGAAAAAAGCCCTTACCTTTTACAGCACGCCCATAATCCCGTGGATTGGTACCCTTGGGGAGAAGAGGCGTTTGCCAAGTCCAGGGCGGAAAATAAGCCGTTGTTGGTGTCTATAGGGTACTCTACTTGCCATTGGTGCCATGTGATGGAGAGAGAATCTTTTAGCGAGGAAACCACCGCCGCCATCATGAACAATTTTTTTGTCTGCGTGAAAGTGGACCGCGAAGAACGGCCGGACGTGGATAAAATTTACATGACCGCGGTCACAACTATGACCGGTTCAGGCGGTTGGCCGCTGAACGTTTTTTTAACGCCTGAACTAAAGCCTTTTTTCGGAGGCACTTATTTTGCGCCCCAAGAGCAGTGGGGGCGCGCGAGCTGGCCAACGCTTTTGACCCGTATCGGCGAGGCTTGGCGCGAGGTCCAGGCCCGCAAAAATATCGACTATTCAGCCGATAACATCTACCGGACGCTTCAAGGGGCGTTCGCAATCCAAAACGAAAAATGTGAATTGGACGAATCTGTTTTGAACGCGGGGTATAATCATTACGAAGCTGTTTTTGATTCTAGTTTGGGCGGGTTTGGCGGCGCCCCTAAGTTTCCCATGCCGGTTAACCTTAATTTTTTGCTGCGCTATTACGCTTTTGCGCGGGAGCGTTTCCCAGATAAAAAGAAACAGGCGGAAAACGCGTTGGAAATGGTTTTAAAAACATTAACGGCCATGGCCAAAGGTGGAATTTGCGATTGCTTGGGCGGAGGGTTCCACCGGTATTCTACGGATGAATATTGGCATGTTCCGCACTTTGAAAAAATGCTTTATGACAACAGCCAATTGGCGGTAAATTATTTGGAAGCGTATCAAGTTTCGCGCGATGCTTTTTATGCCCGCACAGCAAAGGGTATTTTAACTTACATTGAACGCGATATGAGTCACCCTTCCGGCGGCTTTTATTCCGCGGAAGATGCCGATAGTCTCCCGCCTCGCCCTGCGGGTGAAGTGTCTAGTCAAAACCATCAACACGGTAAAGAAGGAGCCTTTTATGTGTGGGAGAAAAGTGAAATAATAAAAATATTGGGAGATAACGACGGACTTATATTTTGCCGCCACTACGGCGTTGGGGATCGGGGCAACGCGCGAACGGACCCGCACAACGAATTTGAAAATAAAAACATCCTTTATCAGGCATGTGCAGCAAGCAAAACAGCGGCAAGTTTTCAAATGAACGAACTTGAGTTAGAGTCCATTTTGGAACGTTCTCGGCAGAAGCTGTTTTTGGCCCGCGCTGAACGTCCCCGACCTCGCCTGGACGATAAAATTCTTGTTTCTTGGAACGGGTTAATGATTTCTGGTTTTGCCAAAGCGGCCCAAGTTTTTAATGACGAACTGTATTTAACGCGCGCACTTGGCGCCGCTCAATTCATAAAAAGTAAACTCTACGACCCCGAGGCTCAAATTCTTTACCATCGTTGGCGCGATGGGGAAAAAGGGGTGCTGGGAATGGCGGACGATTATGCGTTTTATATCGCGGCGCTGTTGGATCTCTATGAAGCAGGCTTTGATCCGGAGTGGCTGCGTTTTGCCATTGTTTTAAGCGAAGAGATGCGAAGATTTTTTTACAATGAAAAGTCCGGCGGTTTTTATATGACCAGGGAAAACCACGATCTAAACCTCATCTTTCGAGTGCAGGAAGATTATGATAACGTCGAACCTTGCGCGAGTTCGGTCGCTGCTATGAACTATTTACGTTTAGGCCGGATGACCGGACGCAGCGATTTTATGGATTTGGCAAAGCAACTGTTGGAAGGTTTTTTTGAACGTTTAAAAAGCCAGCCCGCAGCTTTGCCGCAAATGATGTGCGCGCTTGGTTTTGCTCTAAGCAAACCTCTGCAGGTTGTGGTCGCGGGAGAAAAAGAAAGTTCGGATTGGAAAGCATTATTCAACGCTTTGCACAGTCGCTATATACCCAATAAAGTGGTGGTTGGGTTAGGCGAGAAACAAAGCGCTGTTCAATTATCTCCGCTCATTAGGCGCGTCACGGAGTTTCATTCAATCCAAGGGAAGGCGACCGCTTATATTTGTGTCAACTACAGTTGTCAGCGCCCCACTAACGATTTAAACGAAATCCAGCAGATGTTGGATAAATTAAACTAGGAGGAATAATGGCTTTACAAAATGGACCGTATGTTAAAAGTGAAAATCCAGGAAGAGTGGCATGGTGTTCTTGCGGGGAGTCAAAAAACCAACCTTATTGCGACGGTTTCCACTCGGCTCAAGGTAAAGGCAACCGCCCGGTGGTGGTTGAAATCGCTGAAGCTAAAACCGTGGCTTGGTGCGGGTGTAAACGTTCCGGCAACAAACCGTTTTGTGATGGAACCCATGCGCAAGGGTGACGTGGGGGTGGGGTGGTAAATTAATAAATTTTATAAATTAGCCGTCAAAACGTTTAAACGTTCAATTTGATTTGAGGAAAGCTTAAATCCTGAGCATCCTAAATTCTCTTTTAGTTGTTCTACGCCGTTGGCGCCAATGATGGGGGCGCTTATCCAATCGTGAGATAAGACCCAAGCTAGGGAGATTTGCGCAACGGTTTTTCCTGACTCTACAGCCATTGCTGCTAAGGCGTCCACCACTTCTAAGTTTGAATCGTTCATGCTGCGTTTAACTACTGCGCTTTGTCTTAGGCTGATGGGTAAGGGAGAATTTTTTTTATATTTTCCGGTTAAGAACCCTTCTGCCAAAGGGCTGTAGGGAAGAACCGCCATCTTGTGTTTTAAAATAAATGGCAAATCTCTTGATTCAAATTCAGATCGGTGGATGAGGTTATAGCGCGGCTGGTTAGAAATATATTGGAGCCCAATTTTTTCTCCTGCCATATGGGCTTTTTCCATCTCCTCAGCGCTGAAATTTGAGCAGCCAATAAAGCGCACCTTTCCTTGCTGGACCAAATCTTTATAGGCTGCCAGCGTCTCTTCCGCTTGAACCGACCCGTCCGGCCAATGAGACTGATAGAGGTCGATCGCGTCCACGCCGAGCCGCCACAAACTGTCCTCGCAGGCGCTGATAATGTGTTCGCGGCCCAACCCTTCCCCATTTTTACCTTCCCACATTTTTCCTCTTACTTTGGTGGCCAGCACAATCTTGTGGCGCACTTTGCGCGATTTCAGCCAGCGCCCAATCAAAGACTCGGCGTTTCCGCCCTGCATTCCTTCCGCCCAATTGCTGTAAATGTTAGCGGTATCAATAAAGTTTCCCCCGGCGCTATAAAATGCGTCTAAAACGCTAATCGAAGCTTGTTCGGAAGCAGTCCAAAGAAACTGCATGCTTCCCAAACAGAGTTCAGAGACCTTTACGCCGGTGTTTCCCAGAGTTCTATATTCCATAATCCTATATTGTTATTAGTGTAGAAATTTTATCCAACACTTCCAAAAGAGTTGGTTTAGGAAGAATACAGATTAATTTCGCTTTTCGGGCGCGCCAATCTAGACTTTTAACCTGGTCCGCTAAAATAGCGCCGGAAACCGGCGTTCCGGTCGGGAGCTTAACTTCAAAAGGATATCCTTTTATTTTTGATGTAATCGGGCAAAATACAGCCAACCCAATTTTTAGATTATAAGATAATGGCGATAATACTAGCGCGGGACGTCTGCCGGTGTGTTCGTTCCCTAATTGCGGATTAAATGTAAGCCAAACAATATCCCCCCTGTCAGGATTCTTGAAAATATTTCTCACCAAATTTCTTTTCCTTTCCTGACGCCTTTAAACAATTCATCATGAATGTTTTCGGGTGTGACATGTTTTAGCATTTGATTGAGCGAATGTCTTTTTTTACGGATTAGTTGTACCACTATTTTCCCATCTATTAAAGAGAGATCAACAAAAGCTTGTTTTGTCAGTTCAGCCTCTTCCGCAAAAGGTTTGGGAATTCTTAAACCCAAGCTGTTGCCCCATTTTTGCAGTCGTGTTTTCATAGTGGTCTCCCGCTTCTCTTTGTATATACAATGATTATACAAGGAAATTAAAAAATTGGCAAGCTTTTAATTGCTGCCGCAAACGCTAATAGGATTGACAAGGGGCAATCCTTGACGTATACTAAATATATAAATATACGTCAAAATGAGGTGAATTTATGCAAACGAAGCTTACGCTAAGGTTGGATAATAAGTTGATACGGGACGTAAAGGCCTATGCTAGGAAGAACCATCGTTCATTATCCATGATGGTCGCCGATTACTTTTACCTTTTAGGAAACATGCAGAGGTCCTCTGAGCGCAATGCTGCTCTGCCGCCTATAACGCGATCTTTGAAAGGAATATTAAAATCTTCTAATGGCGGTCTAAGTGATTATAAAAAACATTTGGAAGAAAAATATTTGTGAAAGTTCTTTTTGACACCAACGTGCTCCTGGACGTCCTTTTAGATCGAACGCCGCACGTTGAATCCTCTGCCAGGCTTTTTGCGTATGTTGAGTCCGGAAAGATTGAAGGCGTTATTTGCGCAACAACAGTGACCACTGTCCATTATTTGGCCGATAAAACGATTGGTCCCAAACTTGCAAAAAATGCGATTCAGGACCTGCTATCTATTTTTATAATCGCTCCGGTGAACAGGTTGGTTTTGGACCGTGCCATGAAGATGCATAAAATGGCAGACTTTGAAGACGCGGTCATTTGCGCGGCAGCGCAACAAGTTGGATGCGATGGAGTTCTTACCCGCAACCTAAAAGATTTTCGCAAAGCTCAAATCCCCATTTACTCCCCAGAAGAACTGGCACACATCTTAAAAGTTCATTAATAACTTGGGTAACAACACTCCCAATTGCTGTTGATGGTATGCCTGTTGTAAAATAAGAGCGATTGTTATTAATATAAACAAGATGAGATTTTAAAATAAATTTGGAAAACCTGCTGATTGTTTTTGTTAAAGCGCCTGTGGAAGGCCAGGTTAAAACCCGGCTTTCTCCACCGTTAAGTCTGTTTGCCGCCAAAGAACTCTATTTGCGGATGGCACGGTCAATTTATCAGGGCGTCGCGCAAATTGCCGGTGTGCGCGTGGCCGTGGCGTATGCGACTCAAAAAAATTATCCTAGCCCAAATTGGTTATGGGATAATCTTAAAACTCAAGCGGCGTTCGAGTGGTTTGCGCAGTCCGGCGAAGACTTGGGGGAACGGTTGGTAGGGGCTTTTAATTGGGGTTTTGCGCAGGGAGCTGCGCGGGTTAGCGTCATTGGTACGGATTCTCCCGGCTTGCCGGCCAATCAAATTCTCTTGGCGTTTAATTTGTTAAAGGATAAAGATCTAGTTTTAGGTCCTGCGTTAGACGGGGGGTATTATTTGGTTGGATTAAATAGTCCAATTGCTGATTTGATGTTTGGGGGAGTTAAGTGGTCGGGTCCGGATGTTTTGGAGACCACCTTGCGTCGTTGCCGGAGCCTGGGTAAAAGCGCAGGACTGCTTCCCGCTTATTTTGATATAGACGTTGCCGAAGATTTAAAATATTTGGAAACCCCTGAGCTAAGACATCTGTTGGGATTAAATGAATAGCAATATTTTGGTCATTGTTCCAGTTAAAAACAAAGCAGAGCGAAAAGCGAGCGGCAATTTGTTTGTTTTTTGCACGCGGATATCCGCCTGCCCAAAAAATTATGAGTGAAGTTTTTGTGTGTTCGGACGCGCAAGTTGCAGCGGAATCTGCCGCCCAGTTTTTCTTTGCTTTAGGGCTAGAAATGATAAAACAAAACGGGCGCTATAACGTGGCCTTGGCCGGCGGCGCTAGTCCCCGCCGATTTCATGAACAATTAGCCGCGTTTTTGCTGCCCCCTGGTTGGCGCTGGGACTGCGTGCATATATTTTTTAGCGATGAACGCTCGGTTGCTCCAGCTTCTTTAGAGAGCAATTATCATTCGGCCTATAAGTCTTTCATTGCTAAGATTAAAATACCACCAGCCAATGTTCATCGCTTGCAAGGGGAGCATCCTGACCTTGACCAGGCCGCCCAAGATTATGAAAAAACTCTCCGTGCCCACTTTACTTTGAGCAAACACGAGATCCCATGTTTAGACCTGGTTTGCCTTGGCCTTGGGATCGATGGGCATACTGCATCGCTTTTCCCCGGCAGCGCGGCGTTAGCTGAAAAGCAGCGGTGGGTTGTGAAAAATTATGCGCAAAAAACTCGTTCTTGGCGGTTAACTTTTACTTTGCCTCTAATTAAGCGCTCAAAAAATGTGCTATTCTTGGTAACGGGCAAAGAAAAGTCGGAGGTTCTAGATCTGGTTTTAAACGCAAAAGATTCTAGCCTGCCCGCAACGCAGGTGGCGTTAGCGTCTAGGAAGCTTGTATGGTTTGTTGATAAAGCAAGTTTGGGAGCAGGCTAAAGCATAACGTCGTTGCGCAATCGGTCTCTCCCGTCTCCAACCAAATCCTCAAATTTAAGCGCGATTTGATATCGATTTTTACTTTTTTCAAGTCTGCGCGTTATGCGCCCTAGAAACTGTACAGAACTGTTCTTATCTAATATTATCCGGCCCATTAAATTGTCGCCTACCTCATAAGGGGTAGGGGCAGAAAAAATAATCCCGCCTTCGCAATAGTTTTCACAGTAGACTATATCCGGTTTTTTGTCGGTAAAGTTTAGGATTTCAACCTGCAAGAACCGATCGTTGCGCGGGACATCGCGCCGCTCAAAGGGATAAAGACAAATTCGGTTTTTGCCTTGAGCTTTGGCGAAGTAAAGAGCGCGATCAGAAAAACTAATTAACTCATCAAAGTTCTTGGCGTCATTGGGGTAGGTGGCAATGCCGCCCGAAATTGTAACTTTTTCTTTTAGAAATTTAGAGGCAATATTTTTGCGGATGCGTTCCATTAATTTATAAGCGCCGGATTTGGGGGTGTCCGGCAACAATATAGCGAATTCGTCCCCTCCGTATCTGCAGGGGACGTCGGTTTCTCGACATTCTTGAACGATGCATTCCGCCGCTAATTTAAGCGCGCGATCACCAGCCAGATGCCCTTGAGTGTCGTTTAAGCCTTTTAAATTATCAATATCAAAAATGGTCAAGGAAAAGGGAACGCTGCTGCGCGCAGCTCTTTGCAGTTCGGTTTCAATTTTAGTTTTTAAATAACGGCGGTTATAAAGTGAAGTTAACGCGTCGTGATTGGACAAAAAGGAAAGGTTGTTTAATTTAAACTCCATTTGCGCAACGCATTCCGCGCAAAATTTTTTGCCGCGAAAGAGAAAAAAAGCCAAGGTGATATGAGCCAATAAAAATATAATTAAGCCCGCAATTAAATGAGGGACTTGGGTTAGGCCCCGCCACACAAAACTAAAAGCGGCATTGTCCAAAGAGAGAAAAATCCAGGCAAATAAGAGTATCGGAGACAACGCGCTGCCTAATCCCAAGTAGAGCAGGTTTCTGTTTTTAAAAGATCCAATTAGGTTTGTCATGGCTGTTTGTTCTCCTCCAGAGCCAGGGTTGGTTCCAAGGCGCCTGGATTAACCGATAGTCTTCTCTTCGTTGAATTTCCTTTAATTTTTCCGCCACAATTTTTTCCGGACAATGTTTTGAATCGCTACTGTCGTGCAATAAAATTAGGTTCAAGCGGCGCGCAAGCAAGGCCAACGGCTTAAGCATTTCCTGCTGCATTGGACAATCCAACTCTTCGCCATAGAGCTGTTTAAATGCGCGCCATGAAGTTTTTCCTTTTAACCATTTTTGACGGAGCGCCGGGCTAGGCGCTAATTCCGGGACCCAGGCGTCATAGCGTTTTTTGCCCTGGCTTTGATCCAATCGATTTTCTGACAGCCACAATCGATAACCTTGGGTAGTGCCGTTAAATTTGCAAACGCGCATCGGTCTAGTGTTCACAGGTTAATTATAACGGCCAAGCGGAAATAACACTATGATTTAGGTCATAAACAAAATATCCACACTTGACCGCTGTACATCGCTTAGGTAAACTAAAACAACCATGAGCCAACC
>JAHFBY010000405.1 GCA_023249835.1 Elusimicrobiota bacterium
ATCGATGATAATGGATTTGCCGGCGCCGGTTTCGCCGGTTAAAATATTTAGCCCTTGCGCAAACTCAACGCGCAAGCTATCGATCAAGGCATAATTTTTGATGCTGATTTCGCTTAACATGTCCCGCGCCTATCTTTCTCCCCATCTTAGTTTAGTGCGCAAAATTTGGTAATAGCTCTTCTTAGGATTCACCAAGAGTTTCACTTGATCAGGCGCTTGCTGGACAAACACCTCGTCTTTTTCCTTTAATTTAACAAACTCCTGGCCATCTAAAGATAATAGGTTGTATTGGGGCGAAGGGCATTGCTGGACCACCAACTTCAATTCATCCTGGCAGGAAATCAACAAAGGCCTTTGCGCCAAGCTGTGGGGACAAATCGGAGTGAGAAGCAAAACCGGCAGAGTAGGCGTCACGATAGGCCCGGATGCGGCCAAAGAGTAGCCAGTTGAACCGGTAGGAGTAGAAACAATGAGCCCATCCCCATAAAACCGCGTTAAAAACTCATTATTAAGATACGATTCAATTTCCGTAATGCGCGAGGTCGATCCGGTGTGCAGGTAACAATCATTTAAAGCCCGCGACCGAAAAATAACTTTTCCCTTCCGAACCACTTTGGCTTCCAACATCAATCGACTTTCCACTTTGAGCTTGAATTCCAAAGCTTTTTGCACGGAGACATAGAGGTCTTTAAAATCTGTGTCCACTAAAAAACCCAATCGCCCTAAATTTACCCCTAAAATTGGAACCCCTTGGGGAGCGAGCTGGCGCGCCACGTGCAGTATGGTTCCGTCCCCGCCGAGGACAACGGCAAAACTTATCTCGGAAACCTGGCGCTTGCGCAAATCGCCAACCACAGCCACGCCTTTTTTCTTTAACCAACGGGCCAAAGAAATCATAGCTTTCTTTGCCGCAGGTTTATCCGGGTTGCATTGTATATAGACAGACATTGTATATTGAATTATACAATATCATACTCGCAAAATCGATTTTCATATAGATTATTGACAGGTTTAATCTCTTTTGATAGGATACATTTATTATGATAAAAAAACTTAGAATAATTCCTATAGCAACTCTCTTAACCCTGCCCTTTTTTATACGTTCATCCAACCTTTTAGCTATTGGAGTGGAAGCTGCCTTGGGATTAGCGCAAATATCGCCTAAAGGCCAACTAGGCTATAAAAGCGATGGTTTGGACCTAAAAAACGATTTAAATTATGGCAAAGTTTTGTCTTATAACGCACGGGTCAAACTCGACCTGCCTCTTTTTTTGCCGAACATTTATTTTCTGGCCACGCCGCTCCGGTTTGAAGAAATTGGCAGCAAAACCATAGGTTTTCAGTTTGGCGACAACGCTTTTACCAGCAATCAATCCTATACCACTAAACTACAACTGGACCACTACGACACCGCGCTCTATTATGGAATTCCTCTTTTAGAAACTGCAACTATTGATAAGTTAAACATTGAGTTTGGCATCAACACCCGACTGCTTGATTTTAGCGCAGCTATTGACCAACCTGCTTCAGGGTTGGCCCAATCCAAACGCCAACTTTTACCTGTTCCCATGGGGTTGGTTATGCTGCAGTTCAGACCCGTTAAAAAAATAAATGTCGAAGCAGAATTCCGCGGCATTCAAATTTTAAACAACCATTACTATGACGCAATCGGCCGCTTAAAATACCGCATCCTTAAAGTGCTTTTTGTTGACGTTGGCTATAAATATCAAAGCATTATCATTGACCAAAGTGATATTAAAGCCAACCTGCAGTTCGGTGGCCCCACCTTTGAGTTGGGCGCTGAATTTTAAGTGAACCTCTTTACCACCACCGCATTACCCAAAACCGGAACCTTTGTTTTATTTGCTTTTGAAAATGAAAAAGCGCTTTTAGGCGCTGCTGAGTTTTCCTCTTTTTTAGGGGAAGTTAAAGACCAAGGGTTCACCGGAAAAGAATACTCTACTGCTGCGTTTAAAACGCCTGGAATCCCCGGGTTTGTGGTATTAGCCGGTTTAGGGAAGAAAGATCAATTTTCTTTGGAAAAACTCCGTAAAACTGCCTGCGCAGCGGTTAAAAAAAGCCTGGCGTTAAATCAGGCTCAAGTGCTGTTCTTATTTCCCGACATTGTTGGTCAAACCATTGTCGAAGCTCAAGCCATTACTGAAGGCGCTCTATTAGGCTCATATAGATTTGATAAGTATAAATCAACGCAGAACCCCAACCCTGCCCTTAGCGGAATTGGAATTAAAACGCGATCATCCGATGCTGGAGCAATCGTTAAAGAAGGTATGCAGTTAGCCCAACTATTTGCCGATGCAACTACCTTTGTGCGGGACCTGGTTAATGAACCGCCTTCGGACCTCCCCCCTCAACGCATTGGAAAAATTGCACAAGAGGTAGCGCGTCAAGGTAAAAGTTCCGGAATTTCAGTGAAAATTTTTAATAAACAAAAGATTGAGAAGATGGGGATGGGCGCACTTTTAGGGGTTAGTCGCGGCAGCGCGGAACCGCCAGTGTTCGTGCACTTACATTATAAACCC
>JAHFBY010000060.1 GCA_023249835.1 Elusimicrobiota bacterium
TTAAGTTCATTCGCATGGAGAGGACGCGCAAGTTTAAGGCATGGTCAAGAAGCTGTTCGCGCTGGTCTAACCGGCGGTAGATCTTTTGGCCCATAGGACTAGAAACGTCAACGTGTTTTTTAAAGTTTAATGATTGTTGAGTGACCCAGTCCGTATAAAGAGTTTGCGCGGAGGGCGTAGCCGTCAAGTTTATGGCTTTATTTGTCAACATATTTCCAACGGTTAATACCGCGTTTAATTCCATGCCTTGCGCCAAAAGAAATTCTGCGATGTTGTAAGCGGCCTCCATGCGCGGAACATAACTACCTCCGGTAGTAGGGTTGGCGCATAAATTATCCGCGCTCCTTTGCAGTTGAGTTAAACGCATTTGCGGGAGCCCGACCGGGTCAAAGGCTAATTGCTTTAAGAAACTCTGCAAATGAACATCGCTGCGGATCGTTTCTTGATTAGAACGTCCATCTCCTCTCATGATTTGCATCAAGTTCGTTACAAAGACCTGTCCGCGATAGGTTAAGTCCCCGTTTTCCGATAACGAATTGTCGGACGAATTTAGTTTTTCTTCTAATTCTTTAATAAATTTTTCCGGCACAACAGTTTGTTCTGTACTAACGCTACGCACTTCGGTAAGGGCCTTTTCTATAGTTGTTATGCCGTCTTTATGTTGAGAACGAGCGAGCCGGTCGCCGTACTCATACTCGGCGATTAACCCTGATGCGTACTGTTTGGCAACGTCATAGGCTTGGCTCACTGTTTGCGCTTTATGGATCCTGCCTTTTAAAAGCCCTGTACTCTTAACGCCGATTGGTTTTTCCACTTGGTTCCATTCCGCTAAAAGGGATTCCATTGTTTTTTTAGCTCGAACAGTTTCATTTAATGTTTTAGCGGCTTGTTCAGTTCTTAAAAATTCCGGGACCCTGAGCTGCGCTTTTTCCTTTTGCGCTAAATCTTTAGCCAAGGTGCGCAGGATATCGACCGCGCTCCTTTGCAAATCTTCGAGCGCCAAGTCCAGACGCCTGTTCCCATCAACGAGTTTCCCTTCCCCTGCTTCCTTAAACCCGGCTTTATGTCCTTTAGTCGTGCGGCTGTTGTTCATCACGTCCAAAACGTTGCCGATCGCTCCGCCGGCTTCCGTTGATTTTCCGCCTGCCGCTTCTAAAGCGCTGCTCAATTTCTGCAAAAGGAAACGGTCTTTAATCGCTTCAATTACGCTATGGACCATGCCGGAAGAAGCGTCGCGATAACTTTCGTAACGAGAAGCAAGTTTTAAGGGGTGGGCGTCTTCCATTGAGACTCCCTCATCCACAAACGTCTTTTTCATAAACCCGCTTAAGGACAAGGAATCCTTAATAGTATTGACCAGATCGTTCACGGTTTTTTCGTGCATATAAACGGTGCGCGAACCGGTTTCATTCTTATGCCGCTTAATGCGTCCGTAAGCTTGGGTTAGGAAAGTTTCGCTGGACACCCCATCGCCGCCAAAACCGCGGCTGTCAACGTGTAAGTCAATATGGCCGTAAAAATCGCGGCCAGTGCTTAAAGTAGCGCCGCCAATGATCACGCGCTGTTTAGTGCGGTTTTCTCCGCTGACAATATCTTTAATAGATGTTCCCGAAGAATCGCCTACCAAGATCAATTCAAAGTCAATCTCGTCTTTGCTGTTTTTCTTTCTATCTTCATTAACCTCGTTCATTTTTTTAGTAAATTCTTCTTGGACAGATTTACGCAGTTCCGGGTCCAACGATATGAAGAGCTGGTCAAATTTTATCGTTTTTGGGTCGATTTCGACCTTGGGATCGTTTGGATCCAAAAGCTTATCTAGAATTCTTTTTTTAATAGTTTCGGCAATAGTTTTGACATCGGCGACCGGAACAACCAATACCGGGTCGGCTATTTGCGCTTGTTTTAAATCTGAGACGTATTCAAAATTTTTGAATTCGCCAAACTTCTGAACTTTCATTCCGTAAAGCGCGGACATGGCGTTTAAATCCGATAACGTGCCGGACATGCCGACAATTTTGCCTTCAGTGGCAAAAACTCTAGAACCGGAAGTGGACAAATCTGTCCGGCTAACCCTAACCGCGGACAACGCTTGTTCGTGTAAATTAGGGGCAAAACTTTTTAATTTATAAAAGCCAAGGGTGGCTAAACTTAAAATAGTTTCACCAACAAACGCCAACGCGCGTTTAAAATAGTTTTGCTTATAATCCTTCCCCAACAACGTTCTGGCGGCGGCGTAAGAGTAATAGGAATCTTGAAATACGCGGTCTTTTTGAACGTTACCGTTAGCGTCTTTGGGCACGACCGTCTTTTGACCGTTTTCATCCTTTACCAGCGCGTACTTTTCGTTGTTTTTTTCCGCTAAAGCGCGCAGCATAGATTCAACGGCTTTTTTATGCACGCGCGCAAAATTGAAGTCGCCGGTAAGCCAGCGTGTTTTTTCGCGGATAAGGGACTTTAGTGTTGATGAAATTTCAAGTTCGTTTTCATGGTTTAACTTTATTTCACTGCCATGCTCTTTAATAATAGCGCTGGCGATTTCAAAAGCAGCGTTATAAATTCTTTTTTTCTGCCAGCTTAAATAATCTTGCAGGTTCATGTTGCCGCCTTTACTTAAAACAAAGGAGGTGCTGTCTTTTAAGAAGAGGTGGACTTCGTCAAGCACCAGCGTTACGGTTTGATCTTGGGAATGTTCGCTGAGCGCGTCTTTAATTTCCGTGTTCCCTTCAATCGCGCTAATTTCCGAGCTCGTGTTTAAATGGCCCAGCTCTTCCACGGTCCAGATGCGCACATATTCTTTACCGTTCAATATCGTTTTAAAGAGGTCGATAACTTGCATCTTTTCTGCATTTTTTATGCCGAGGCTATCTGCCAGTTTCAGGAGTTCCGGAGTAAGTTTTGTTTTTCCTGATTGCCCGGAGTTGCGCAGAGCATCCAAGATCGGCCCCATCATTACCATTCTGCTTTCTCCTGACTCAATGAAATCTCTGTATTTAATTTCTTTATCGTTAACCTTGCTTACTCCATAATAATATTTACGCGCTTCCACCATATCTTTGACCGCAATGTCGTAATTGGGTTTGCCCCCGGTTAATTTTTGCAGAGCCCTAGCCGCAATCAAGGCAATGATGGTTTTTCCGCCGCCCACGTCCCGGTGAATACCAACGTTTCCTTCCATGACCGCAAGCGCTGCTTCCTGCTGCTGCGGATCCGTAAATTCAAATTGAACCTCATGCTCTTTGTTAAAATCCTTGATCGTAGCATCTAAAGCTGTAGATTTTTTATTTAATTCTTCAAAAACGGACCGCAGCTCTTGGGTTTGTTTGAATTCAAAATCCCCAAGTGATTTGAGAACTGGATTCGTTTCATTTTTTAGCAACCTGCTTAAATCCTCGCCTACCTCTAAACTTGAGTACTCTTTAAACTTTTCTTTGGCTATTTCATACTCCTTAGCAGTAACGTTCTCCATTAGCCTATATCGGATCATTGGTCCAAAATGTTTAGCAGCGGCTGTGCGCATAGATGAGAATTGGCCTTCCAGCAAACCATTAAATGTACTATAACTCTTTTCAGTATTCCCTTCTATGAACTGCGCGGTAAGCTCTTGCGCTCGGGCGTTCGCAATTTTTGATTGCAAGGCGGATTTGTTTTTAAAATAATCGCTTTGTAAATGTTCAATTAAAGCTTCGGTTTTTGCATTCGTGGCTTTGAATTCATTTTCTGCCAGAGCGACTAATTTTTGAGCGACCACCAACTCAAACGCATCGATCTTAATTTGCATGGCTCTTTGTTGGTAGGCGTCTTTACCAGGCAAAGAGTTTTTTATGAAATCGATTAAAGCTTCTTCGTGGCCGGTTTCGTTTGAAAATTTTTGCTCGAGCAAAAATTTATCGATATTAGCGTCAGTTTGCCGGGCCGCTTGATCAAGCTTTGCTTCTTCCAATTTAATTTTTAGTTCCTTACTCAACAGTTTGTCTTTTGAAGTCAATTGATCTTTCGGGCGATTTTCCAGAGCTTCGATATGCTCCTGCATTTGGTTAGGGCTTAAGTTTTCGATATGGAGCGCGACCAATTCGTCCAAAATATTTTTCGTGAGCGTTACTTGACCGCCGCTGTCCAGTGAGACCGCAGAATCAAGGTCTATTTCTTTGTCCTGCATTATCTCCTGCAGTTTGGCGCCATCCCTACTCACCATATCTGCGGCTGAGGTCTCAACGGACCTAACCAGTTCCGCGTTGAGCTTAAAAGTTAAACTATTTTTGCCTTTACCTAACGTCACTTCAACGCCAACGGACTCAAAGTTAGCGCGCGCTCTTTCCGCGCTACTTTTTTCATCTTTAGTTTCTGGTTTACTTTTTAAGTCTTTCACCTCTCTGCTATATTGTTCTGCTTTTTGTAAGAATTCGTTGTGCAGTCCGGACTGGACTATTTTTTGCGGCAACGCTTTTTTGTAGGACAGCGCTGTTTCCCCGGCGTCCAAATGTAACCTCTCGGTTGCCCCGCTGCGAGTGAACCGCTCCCACCGCAGAGACCATAGACTTTTAACAATTTTGCCTAAACTTACGTCATTGCCGCGCAAACTGACCTTATATTCGATTAGCGCGGCCCCCCCCTTTTGCCCGGCTTTAACCACCGCGTCCAACACTTTTGCGGACTGTTCCGGGGAAACCATTTTATTTTTGCCTTCAGTAATGCGGTCAGCCTTCGGCGCTTTTTTTGATTGATAAGAGACCGGAGCAAACAGCATGCCGATAGATTCTCCAAAATGAGCCCCTTCTTTGCCGGTAGCCAAAAGCGAAACAGCGGAAATGATGGTGGTGGCGCCTTGAAACTTAGCTGCTCCAACAATCGTTTCCACGGCCAAATGACTTTGCAGTCCGACCTCTTTGCCGTACTCACCGCTCAACAGCCGGCTAAAGTTTTCCAGGTTTTGGCTTAAATAACGAAACGGCGCGCCGATATATTTAAGGCCGCCTAAAAACGCGGCCATTTTATTAAAAGCTTTAAACGTCGCGTTTGCCACAGCGGTGAATATGTTTCCCATAATTCTAAACAGCCCGCGGATCGGAGCCAGAACTATTGTAATTGTCTTAGCCAAGACTTTGCCGATAAGAGTGGATTCAGGCATTCCGCGGGAAAATATGGGAGCAAAGAAAAAGCCAAACAGACCGCCGCCGCGCGCAGCGGATTTGCGCTCTTCCCAACTCATGCTTTGAAAATCGCCGATAACGATTTCACCTTTATTAATATCAACGCGCAAACCGCTGAACAGGTCGCCGGCGATCATGTTAAACAAGTAAAGGCTGCGAGCCGTTTGCATGCGGGTGATGAGGGCAGCTTTAGAAAAGCTAAACATGTTGCTAAACAGCGCTTTGACATTGCTCGTAACATAAACGCCTAACTGCATGGTTTGTCCGGATTTTGTACCCAACTCCAGTCCGCCTTCGGTCATTTTTTCGATCCAAGATTTGCTGCTAGCCGGAGCCAACAATCCAAAGACCATGCCTAAAGCCAGTCCGAAAAACAGGTCGCGCGCCATTAAAGCGCCGTCAAACACGTAGTCCATGTCGGCTGTTTTAAGTTCGCCGTTAACCTCTACGGTTTGCCCTTCAAGCGCCGCAACGAATCGGTTCATCAGCCCCATAATAGGCGAAATAACTGCCATAACCAAAGCTTGTTTAATTCCTTGAAAAGTTCGACCAAAAAGCGCTGACCCCAAACTCTTGGCCGTTGCCAGCGGGTTTAAAACCGCAATGGAAAGTTTTTCCGCTAACTTGTTCCAGGCGGTTTGCGCGGCTCCTAAAAGTTTAGCGCCAAAACTTGCGGTTTGACCGGCCCCTGCCCGGGAAAGGGTTCCCCCGGCTTGCGCGGCAACTCCGGAAACGTTATTAGCTGAACCTAAAGCAACGTACCTGGAACTTTTAAACGTTCCGGTCAAACTTTCCCATCCTTGTTTTAACGTGGATTTAACCGATTCTGTAAACGTGGTTTTTAGCGGAGTGTTTGTCATAAAATCCATTCGAGTTCCGCTCACGCTTACGCGCGAACTTGAATATCCCGTTGATTGGGGCGAACTTCTTCCTGAACTTGACCTTGATAAGGAGGAGGAACTCTGCGCATCTAACGCCTCGTCTGCGCTCTGCGCTGCCCCGCTACCGCCAACTTCGTCTGCTATTTTGGAGGCTCGAGCAGATAGTGATTTAGCCGCGTCATCGCTCATGGTTTTAACCAGGCTTTTAACGTTTACTTTTGCTACCCAACCGGAAAACTCCTTAACCCCCGTACTTTTAACCGCGGAACTAACCGCTTGTTTAACTGCTTTTTCAACGGACGATTCCAACAGTTTAGCGGTCCCGCTTTTTATTCCTTGACTGGAAATTTCTTTAGTCGCGGCAATGATCGCTGACTTAGCGACTTCTCTAAGAAACTCGTTGCCGCCTTTTTTAATGAGTTCTTCTCCGCCCGCTTTGGCTGCCGCAAGCGCTGCTTCTTTGGCTGCCGCTTCCACTGCCTTGGCAGCAACTTTACCTCCGGCTGCTCCTGCTCCGCCAAACACGCTCGTGCCAATAGAAAGCGCCACCATGACAAAATTAATGACATGCGTCATGGCCGAGGCGCCCTTCTTAGTGTCGTCTATCCAAGCGAAAGTGGAAAACATAACGCCAATCGCGGCCATGAACGCGCCCACAGCGGCAGGCGCTCCGGCGCCGGCGGTTAAAACAACAAAAGCCGCGGTAGCCGCGGCCAACACTGCTGCGGCGATAAGATCAGTGACGTGGGCGGATCCGAACTTTAGCCAGTCCGTGCCGCCCTTAATTTTCTTTTGCGATTTTACTTCAACGGTTCCTTTCAACAGTTTTTCTTGGTCATATTCATTTTCAAATTCGCTTTCCGAACCGTCTTCTGTCCAGCTTGTCCCGCCGCCTTTGGCGCCGGACAAAATTCCGGAATCGTTGTAACTCAAGACTTCCCAAGAACTGCCGCCGCCCAGCTTTTTTTCAATGCCGTAGATATTTTTGCTGTAGTTTACAACGGTTGTATCGGTTCGCCGTTCCGTGATCGTGCCCGCAGAGTTAATGAGAAAACTAACGCGCAGTTCGCCTTCGCTGCTGGTACGGTTAGGCCCTTCGGTAAGGAAACTGCCTTCCCCGTAAGTTTTGCCGTTAGCGCTGCCATATTTGCCGCCGTCTTGAACCAGGACTCCGTTTTCGTTATAGGCGAAATGCGTTACCATTGTTTGCCGGGTCCTTGTAGCATCGGTGTAATGGCTAATGTGCCCCCCATAAAAGAGGTCGCCAAAAAGAAGTTTTCCCAGGGCAATAAACGTGATTGAAAACGCTGATCCCAGTTCGTAGAGCGCAATGGCCACAAGCGCGAAAGGTAAAATTATGGGCGCAAACCAAATCAGCGCTAACCCAATACTGAACTTACCTAAATTTTCCCAACTGGAAAACGGGTTAGCGGTAATGCCCGAAGCATATTTCCAAAACAGTTCGCCCATACCTTTAGACATGCCGGCGATCACTAGCCCGACAGTTTTAAAGAAGTTGCCGATCATCACGAATAGTCCAACGGGGTTAGAAGTTATGAGCTGGACGGCGCTAGTGGAAAATTCTTTAAAAGACAGCAGCCCGCTTAACATATTTTCAGGGCCAATCAGCCCTGTTACTATGAGCAGGATCGCGACCGGAAGAGCGATCGTCAATAAGCAAATTCCAAGCGCTATTAGAGTTAACCTGCCAATATCCTGCCAATTGCCGGCCAGCGCACCTTTGCCCAAGCTCACTATTGGTTTCCAAATTAAGGAACCGCAACTCTCGTGACTTTGTAAACTTTCGCTGTTAAAATATTCGCCTTTAACCGACTCTTTAAATATTCCGTTCACCGCAACATAAAGTGAAATAGAGGCGCTGTTGGACTTGTCGTTATCTTTCCCAACATTGCCCAGGGACAAGGTTACCGAAACGACTTCGTTTTGGGAACCCCAATTTTGGATGTTTAACTGATCTTTAATCCTATTTTTTTCATCTTGG
>JAHFBY010000061.1 GCA_023249835.1 Elusimicrobiota bacterium
ATGAATTTCTACATACTCCCATAGCTTCAGCTCAATTTCTTGCGTCAATGGCCCGATATCCTCTGTAAATTGATTTTGATGGACGGCCAGTTGGTTTAACATCGCCGAATAATGGATGTGGTTATAAGTCTGCTTATTTTTATGAAAGTGTTCCTGAACCTTTTTCAAAGCTATTTTCGTTTCTAAATCGTTTAAATCCGGAAATAGCGCCAGTATCCGCCCGGTTTGGCGCGCCCCCTCGCTGTCCTGCGATTCTTGATCCGATAAGGGGGATGGGGTGTTTAGATAATTATGTATAACCACGGGAGTTTCCGCCGGCATAACAACTTGGGGTGCAATTACTGCTGCGCGGGGTTCGCCGAGAATTGGGTCTAATAGCCTAGTTAGTAATGTGTTTTTGTTTTCTGTTTGATCCCATTCATGTTGAGTGATTCGAACAACTTTCCAGCCTAAGTTTTCCAATAAAAAAGATTTAAATCGGTCTTTTCCCAGTTTAGATTCATGAGCCTTGCCATCGATTTCTATGGCGAGCTGATAATCAGGCGCGGTTAAATCAATTTCTCCCAGGCCAGCAATATTTTGCTCCTCTGCAAAGTGAACGGCAGGATATAGTTCTCTGATCGCATTTGTGACTGCAGCTTGAAACCTTGAACTTCTAGGCTTATCATTGGGGTCAAGAGATAGTTCCTTGTCGATGATACTCTGCGCTGCTAGGTCTTCGTTTTGCGCGCGCAAATAATGAATGATTTGATTGACGATAGATTCTGTCAGCGGCATGTCTTCTAATGGACTCTTGTCTGCAGCGGCACTAATTTTTTTTATAAGCAGTTGAAATAGGGCAGACCCTCTAATTTTACCATCAAATCCACTCAATCTGTGATTATAGTGATCCAGGCAAAGAGCGTGGAGCAAGAGGACGCAAATCTTATAGTTGGAAGTTGAATTGAGCAGCTTATTTCTTAATGCACTTTTAATGTGCGAAAGAACCTTGGCGCGTCCTTGCGTAGCCATGCTATAGTAAATGTTGTAGAGGTGTCTCAATTCCATCTGATCTAACCGCGGTGCGATGAATTTTGTTTCTAACGTTTCTAGCGCTTCCTCAGTGAATTCAGTTTGAGGCATATAGGCAAAGGCCAGATAGATTATTGCTAAAGATTGGGACGGTAGCGCATTGGGGGCTGACTGATTTAATTTTGATACCAGAGCTGCATTTAATAATGGGTAAATACCGTAATTATTTCCCGGCAGTTTCACAATATTAGTGTAAAAGGTTGCAAGGGATTGAAAGTCCATTGCCTGCACAAATTCGGGGTTACTCAGTTGTTGCGCAAGCGTTGCGTGCAGGTGATTGGCTAAATTCAGAATAGCTAACTCGCGAGTTTCTATCGGCGTTAATTTTTTTAGCAATTTAGGCAAGGCGGTATAGATTAAACTTAGGTTTCTGTGGGTCATGCTAGTCGAAAAATATTCGGTTTGAAGCTGTTCTGCCAAAATTTGTAGCAATCGTAGAGCTAAGCCGCGATGCGCTCCTGGTAGTTTGGTTAAACTGTCTAAAATCATGCAAAAGGCTTGTTGTTCATGATTAATTTCAGAATGGTCTATTTCTTTTAATGTTAGTTCGTTCATGTTGTTGATGATCTCTGGGTCATCAACTTTAAGGTTGGCTAAAGCGTTATACAGGATAGCTAAAGTTTGCAAATTAAGTTCGCTATTTTCTTTATAATCTTGAGTCAGTTGCCCGTTTAATTCGTATTGCAATACTAAATTGAGTTTGCTAATTAAATCATGAGGAATAGACTCAAGGTTCATTAGCGCGTTATAGATGGTCGACAATTGGCGGAGCCACAAATATTGGGGAGGGTAGTGGGAGGAGTCTAGCCTGTTGGTCAATGTTGTGTTTAATAGCTTTATAACTGATGTGAAATCATCTGCAAAAAAATGATTTTTATTTTTTGCCAATAAACTGTAAAGCGCAGAAAAATGGATGCCGTTAAAGTTTTCGGATTTAAGGGTGATGAAAGCCCTGATTTCATCGGCAGCTAAGTTTTTCTGAAATATTGATTTAATCTCCGCAGTTAAAATTCGATCGTCACTGTCCTTTTTGCTCCGCATCATCCCTAATGCCACCAACATTTTTTGAGCGCGATTTTTTTTCTTGGCCATTTGGTTCCATTTTTTATGTTCCCGGTTCAAAATAAAAAATCCGGGGATCAAAGCCAAAAGCGCCGCAGCCCAGCCTTGTATTCCTAATAATTCGTGGGCGCCCATGGTTAATCCAAAGTAAGTGAAACCCATCACCAGTCCCAGCACGAGAAGCTGAGACCCATAGGTCAACGTTTTTTTCCATCCGAACTTTTGATAGTTTATTCCATCAAAGGTGAATTGGTTACCGTGGGCAAGCGCGAATAACGCCGCGGTTATGAAGGAAGAAATAAGCAAAGCGTCAAAAAACCCAAAGCTTAAGCGCAAGAGCAAAAAGCTAATTATAGCCGTTGCCAGGACGCGGGCATTTTCTAGCTGCAACCGATCTTCCGGGCTTAAACCCTTAAACTGGAGCAACCCTTTTATGCTTCCCAAGGCGTTGCCTTCCGCTGTGAGGGTAACTTCTTGCTTGGGGGACATAAACTGAGACATTTCCTCATGCAACCTTAGCAGCGCTTGCGGCAGATTTTTTTGTTTGACAAAAACCAGGGTTGGCGAATTGGGGGTCTCTTCAAGTTGAGCAAAATCAAGCAGTTCATTTACAGGTATTTGCAGCAGGTTGGCCGCTTCCAGCTTTTGGGGGCGCGAGCTCAGGGTATTGGGCGCAAGAAGGTAGAGCCGAAGCGGGTGGTTATTGAACCGCGCATCAATTTGAAAGTGTTCCCCCTTGGGCTCGATGTGGATTGCTTCTTCATCCATGCGCACACCCATTTTTTGCATAAACTGAGCGACTTGTTTGGTCAGTTGCGGGTGACGCGCTAAAGTTAGGCTAACGGATATGGTCGCAAGCGCCGGGACCACGGCTTCCTGTATGGGTCCGGGTTCCATGGGGTCTAATCCCGATTGTGGAGCGAGCGTCACTTTTTCCGGTAAAAAGGCTTTTTCTAAAGGCAGGAGCTCGCGGTGGAACGCGGCTAAAGGATCGGGTTGGGGTCCGCTCGCCGCGCTTTCGAGGTTAGGTCGAATGGTTATGAAAGCGATGTTTTGTTTCTTTAAGGAAGATTCTATTTCCTGGCTGTGGTAGCCGCCGGCAATGAGCAGGGCAGTTTGTGGGGCCGTTCCCATCCTGCGCGTTAGTTTTTCAATAAAGATCTTGCTGCGAATATTAGATTGTTCGCTGAATCGGTTCACTCGAATTAATACCGGCTCTAGCCCGGGCTCTAGATGCAGGAGCGCCGGCAGCCGCTGTTTAAAACTTGAGAACTCCTCCGGCGTGAGCTTAAAGGCGGCGGCTTTGCCCATTATGTTTAAATTCCTGTCCAGTTCGTAGATCGCCCGCAGATCTTTATTTTTATCCGTTAAAGCGAACCAAACTTGGTCGGTGAATTTTTCCAGTTCCCGAAATAACGGTTCGCTTTGAATGCCTTGGGTTAAGGCGAGGTAAGAGATGTAGCGCTCCATTTCCGGAGTCATGAACACGCGCGCTTGTACCGCTCTTTTTTTTAAGGCGGCGTAGAAGTCCGAATAACGGATATAACCCAAACGATAGGCCAAGCTTTCCTCTACCAGGGCTTGGAGCTCTTGCGCTGGCAAGTTGGCGGAAAGATTTTTTAATAGGTTGGTTTGATCTTTTTTAATCTGTTTAAAGTCCAGGGACTTTTCAATTGTATAGGCTTGGCGATATTTTGCTAGGTTCGGATACTCTGAGGGATGGGGCTCTTGGAACAGCGTTAGCTTTAAGATCCATTCGCCCATGCCTAAGGATCCCTTTTCCCGCTCTTTTTGAGCTTGGTCCAGCGCGCGCAGTTCCGGGGTGAAATATTTATTTTTTTGACCTTGGAGCAGCGTTTCTTTTTCTTTTAACAGCGCGCTCGATCTTTCCTGTAGATCCAAAGTTTCGGTAAAAGCGCAAACTTGTTTGAAATATTCAGCTTTTTCTTCTAGGCCAAAAAATACTAAGCCTTTGGCATTGGGTCCTAAACCCGCGCGTTCCACTCCGGACAACAAGCCTTCTTTAAGCAGGAACCCTGCTGTTTTTTGAAGGCTCTGGGGGTCCGGATAGTCGTTCCAGGCGGCAAGGTGAGTCATCGGGCCCGAAGCTCCTTCCACTCCAACGATGCGCACTCCCGCAAGTTGTAGCTGCGCGATTAGTCCTGCGATATTTTTTTGCGCGTTGTCGATTCCATGCGCGTCTTGAACGTGGATAACGAGCGGAGTTTTTAATTCGGAAAAATTAGTGAAATCAGGCTGCGGGAGCCAGGTTCTTTCCACGGTTCCGTAAGGAGTGATTTTTTGACCTAACCAGGCGGGTACAGAGTTGGATTTTGCATAGCGGTTTAGGACTGCTTGGAGGAAGGCGTGGCTCTGCGCGGAAGGGGCGCGCTCAGAATTTAAGTTTTCTAACGGTAAATTTCCAATCCCGGGGGCCGTTGCTTGAGCTAAGAGCAGTGGTTCCCTGTCTTTTTTGAGCTTGTTATAAGAGCTTTTACGCTCTTCCCATATGGACGCTTCGGCATAAGGCGACGCAATGGTGACATAAACAAAAGTCGCCAAAACAAACCAAGCCGTCCCACGAAAAAACAACTTCCGGACTTGTTTCATAATTCTTGTTAACTTAATCATAAGTTAAACAAGTTAAACAAAACTTAAAGTAAATGTAACTTTAATGTAACTTTTGCCAGGTCAGTAGCTGTTAGGGGAGGAGGAAAGCGGAAGAAATAGATACGCGCGTGTAGGTTAGGAAACGTTTTATTTGAGGCGAATCACTCTTGTCATTTTTTCAAGCGTAAACTTCGCGTCTATGCCCTATTTTTATTAAAAGAACCAATAAAACTTTATCCTTTATCTGATAGATAATTCTATAGTCGCCAGATCGGACTCGATAGAAATTTGATTCTCCTTTGAGTTTTTCCACTCCATGAGGTCTAGGATGGTTAGCCAACGCATCAATTTTAGGTTGCAATTGTCTTTGAATGGACATGGCCATTTTTTTAAAATCCCTTTCCGCTCTGGGTGTAAATTGTATTGTATAAATCACGCGCGGGTTGGTTATAAACCAATTTCTGTCTTAAGGGTAGACCAGAATTTAGTTCCTTTGGTTCGAGCTTCTTTAAGAGCGTTTCTTGCATCAATCAAATCTATACCATCCTCAATCTTTTGGAGCAGTTCAAGGTCTTCAACTGGAATTACTGCCGCTAAGTTTTTCCCCCGCCTGTTAATTATAAAGCGCTCCTTTCCAAAGGCCACTCGATTAACCACATTGGAAAAGTCATTTCTAATTTTTGCTGCGGAAACATTAGTCATATAGGCCTCATTTGCACATAATGTACATTATATACAAATTGTACAATATGATGTTATTTTTGTCAAGTCTTAAACTTTCCGTAACATAACTTTTGCACAAAAATTGTTCCCGGCAAAAAGTTACATTAAAGTTACAAAAAGTTTAAGACTTTATTGAATTTAAATTGCTAAACTCTTAATAGAAATAGACTAATGATGACACTAATAAAGCTGCCCCCATTTATTAGCGGCACCGTTATGGAGACTAAACAGTTATGGAAGAAGTCCATAGCGGTTTTCTCCATGAGTTGTTTTTTATTTTCTACTTTTGCGCCCCGGTTCGCGCATGGTTCTTGGGCAAACTCTAAGGTTGACAAACCCCATCCATCCAACCTAAAAACCTACGCGCAAACTTTAAAGTCCTTGCCGGTAAGCGGCCAGGAAGATTCCCTGCCCTATATCCGCCCGCTCTTAGACGCCATAGAAAACAGGCTTAAATTTTTCGGCCCCTATAAAAGTAATGACTGCTACGCGGTATTTGCGGCATATCAAGGTAAATGTTCCCGGGTAGTTCTTGAATTTGAGTATGGGTTGCCAAGGAAAACGCGAAGCGTTAAAAAAGAGGACATCCTAAACCTCGAAAAGTCGCTTGGCGCAGCTCTGGGAACTTTAAGGCTCCAACCGGGAACTTTTGTTCCTCCAGGAAAGGAACTCGCCCCTAAACCGCTATTGGTTCTTTCCGAACTCTTAGCCGCAAGGCTCATGCAAAAGCTAAACGTCTCAGTAAACTTACGGCAAATCCGCATATGCGGGGAACATTTGTCTGGAGAATTTATAGAGATCCCCGGAGTGAGCGAAGGATCTATCAAGGACATTTTTACCCAATTCGCAGACCACAAAGATGGAAGAGAGGCGCAAATAGGCGTAGGCGGCCTCATGAGTTTTTGGGAGCCAATTTTAGGAACGGACGTCTTTAACCTGGAAATGCGGCAAGCCATGGAACGCGCTGAGACTTTAGGGTTATGCGCGCTGTTGGTCTGTTTATTAGCGTTGCGGATAGGAGCGGTGGCGCGCAATGCAGATCAAATAGATGAGTTGACGGCAAAGGCGCAATCATTAATTAAACATATTCATCACTGTTTCTTTAATGGAACTTTTCTGTTTTTGTTCTCAACTCTTGTGCATGATTTATATACTAAATTTAGTAATTGCTCTGCGTTTACCTTTCCACAATTGGAGTCGGTTGTAACACCCATTATACTTGGAGAATATAACAGCTCTATCTATACCGACATGGCTCATTTGGCAGGTGAAGAATGGCAGGAAAATTTCGATAACGTTATTGAAATCATACAAACTATAGCGGAAAAACTTCATTTGAGAGTTTTAGATCCAGTATTAGAAGGTTGGAGAGACGCGACTATTACTGACCAGGTTCAAATTAAAGATCTAGTGCGTATGTTAATGCTTGGCTTTTCCGGGTTGGGTACGTGTTTTGCAATGAATCTGCATTATGGGTGGAACAGGCATATTTATTTAGAACATCCGTTATCTCATGGAGATGTGTCTTTTATAAATGAAGAAAGGATGTTCCCCCCTCTTTACGCTGCGGCAGCGACCGGCAACCTTGCGCGGGTGCACGAATTAAATTTTACAAGTATTGAAATTAATCGACACCAGGATTTCTTTCATAACAAACCGCTGCATGCCGCGACGCGCAGCGGAAACATCGGTATGCTGCTCTATTTATTAAGCAAAGGAGCCAATCCCAACGTAGTTAATTCTTGGGGGTCTTCTCCTTTGCATGTCGCTGTTATAGCGGGACAGTTGGAGGCGGCAAAAATACTTATTAGTGCCGGCGCAAATATTAACGAAAATAATTTTTTTGTACAGACCCCTTTAACCCTAGCGGGGAGGAGAGGAACGCAGACTGGGGATTGGAGGTTGTTTGATTTATTAAATAGTTTTCATACTTTAACAGATCCGCCTCAAAATTCGGATGGAGCAGGGCTCATGGATCATTGGCAGAGTGACTTAATGTTAAATCCTCGACGTGAACCGGCAAGATCTAAAGTTGAGCGCATTGAAAATAAGGGCGCTTTAACGCTCTTTTTTCTTGCCGCAGCCAAAATTAGAAACGATGGAATAGTAGATCATAAAGAATGGGGTGAGCCGTCATGTGCTGCGGTAAAGAAACTCATGGTTGGTTTGTACCGGGGCTCTTTTGTATTTACAGAATGGTTTTCAGCTTTAGGGGAACTTTTGCCAAAATCAGAGGGCGACCAATCTGTTTTAAAAAGCGAACTCAAGTCCATTATTGAGGACCAGGGGCGGATGTATTTTCTAAAATATCTATTTTGTAAAGAAGGAAAATTAATCGATGCGTCCATGTCCTTTTTTTTTCGTGCGCTTGATCGTTTGCACGGCGACCAACAAAATCCTAACCGCAAGAATTTATTTAAAATGATTGTTCGAACCTATATTTTTCTGGGACCGGATTTGGCTTGGCAAACCCATCATGCGTGGAACAAAATAGAATTGCGGGAAAACGCACAAGACGTTTCGGAAAACAAGTTAATTAGAGTGGTTAAATCATTAGTGATGA
>JAHFBY010000406.1 GCA_023249835.1 Elusimicrobiota bacterium
ATGGTAAGGCAGCAATTCCGCAACATCCAACAAAGTTGACGAAGTTATGAGTTAAATTAAGCAGAGCAAATTCGCAGGGCATTTTAACGACGATTTATTTTTAAAAAATAGGTTTTGACACTATAAATTTTATCATTAGGGATGATGATTGAAACAGCAATAACCCGAGAGCAAGATTGCTAACGGGAGGAAACACCGCCGCGAATGATGTCCTCCATCAGACGATGTGATAAAAAAAGTCGAGTGTGCCCTTTCCTAAATTGAGGTTTGAGATTGCGATCAAAGAAAATCGTGGTCAAACCCATAGCCAAGGCGAAGATTAATAGGATGGCCAAAATGGTATTGGGTTCATGATGGAAACAGTGATCCATTGCCCAATGTTGCGAGAGTTCATTGAAACCGCGGTTTTCAATATCCCAGCGAGCATGTCCGGCTTCTCTAATCCAATCGGTCTGAGCTTGTAGAGAAGATAAAGTTGTCATCCAACGCCAGTCGGCGATGATCGTCTCATGTTTCCATTCCTAGCCTTGCGAATCCTTTTGATTGTTTCTTCTTTGGAACAGACTACGCGCACGGATCGTTTGAGTTGAGGCCAACTTGAGAGGTTCTCAAAATCCCATTGCTGAATTTTCTTGGAATCCTCTATACGAACTACCGGGGTCTTGATGAGCTTTAAGAGCCCATCAACATCCTGATATAAATCTCGATTCTCCTGTTTGAGTACGGTGACGGCCTCAAATCCTTCCTCTAGAAGAATCCGCGTAAAGGGCGCTTGCAAGTAAAGCGCGTCCATCGTAAGGATGTCAATGAATTGTTGAGGCTTTGCGCCATTCAGAAATCAAGCAAGCTCTTAGGATCCATCGGGATTGGAACAAAGCGGAACTGGGGGGAGAGAAAGCGCAAGAAGAGCTCGCGAACAGCGATTGCGAGTTTATGGAAATCCTGGATATGGAAACCGCAATTTTCTCCGCGCAGCAATAGGAGTTCTGAAATTTTTCGTCCGTTACTGTTGCATGGCCGTGATGGCGGCTTCGCGGAGGGTTTTGTCTATGCTCGAACTGACCCTGACCACTTGGGTGAGGGAGACGATTAAGAGGATTTGGATCTTTAACTTATTGCTCCAGCTTTCGCTGTAGACCATTTCATCGGTATAAACGTCTAAAGATATTTTTTGGAGCGACTGGTTATTGGTTAAATCCCGCGCCCTTTGTAGCGCTAGGGCATAAATACCGTCCAGGTTACGCTTGACGGACAGATCAATGGGTTGCTGTTCCTGGTCTTTAATGAGGTAGCGGTTAAAATCGCCCGGGAACGCGGCGTCAAAGATTTCTGGCGAAATATGATATGGTTCTAAAGCGGACAGCAGTTCTTCCCGGCTGAAAGGGTTCGTGCCAACATCCAGCACCAAGGGCTCGAACAGACCCCCCTCGCTTTGTCTTAAAATGTTTTGCGCGAGGATAGAGAGCTTGACCGGGCTTAAGCTTTGTAGGTTATGTAACTGCACGCGGTTTTCTCCTAACGGGATTTTAAGGTCGGCAATTGCAACGGGTTCTTGCGCGCTTAAAGTTTGAGCTCTAAGTTTGCCCTGTTGCCAAACGCTACTAGCAACCTCCCAAGCGATCTGCGCGCTTTTGGTCCAGCCGCGGTCTGCCAGAGCGCGGACAACCGCCCTGAACATAGGGTCAAAAATTGAGGTTTGAACCGTTACCGGCGCGCCAATTTGCAATATGTTTGTAACGTTCCCAGGCGGCAAACTTCCGGAACGCATCAGTTTATACTCCGCGATCCTGGCAATCGCCTCGGCAATGTCGTAGGGGCGGTCTTCTTGGATTTGGATATAGTGCTGACGGTTACCGTTAAAAGCTTGCACGGATTTCGATCCTTCGCCAATGCCAATCGCGATCACGTCAATGCCCGCCTGCTCATAGAGCTGCATTTCCGCCCGCATCTCCGGGGAAAACTTGTCGCCGATGATGGCCCTGTCCATCCCATCGGTAAAGAGGATGAGATATTTGACTTTGGCTCTTTTAAAGTCCCTGTTTTTGAGGAACTCTTCACGCTTACTCTGCATGGCCAAAAGGATATCATTGCCTCCGGAAGCGATCTCTTTTTTAGCCGCGACCAACCTCCCGTCATTTTGTTCAGAGCTCAACCGCTCCTCCATACCCACGATGGTGACCGGCGGTTGGCCGGTAAAATAGGAGAGGTCATAATAAAAGGATTGGGAGAGCGCGTCTTTTAGCCGCCAAAAGTTACGGCCCACAGAGCCTAATGCAAACTCCACGGGATCGCGGATAACCGATATGCTGCCGCTAAAATCGTATAACACCGATACCGCCGTGGTTTGGGTTTTAGCCGATTTCTTGATAGTAACAAACTGTTTGGGCCTTTTGAGCATATACGACATGGTGGAGTATTTTAGGTGGGAGTTTAATCCTAGCAGCAGTGAGTAGTTTTGCCGCGTTACCATTGATGTCAGTATGTACCCAGATGGTATTATCATTGCCAAACTGAACCGGAACCGC
>JAHFBY010000407.1 GCA_023249835.1 Elusimicrobiota bacterium
GCACGGTTGCGGTTGCGGCATAGGTATACCAAACGCTTTTAAAATTTCCATAGGCGTAACCGCAGCTGGGGTAAGGTTCGTTTGACTCTACGGTCGCGCTGGCAGCGCCGGTAGAATCGGTATAAGTGTACCCGCTGTTGGAAATGGTTTTAGCGTTGCTTAAATCATCATTTTGGGGCCGTCCGGAACCTCCGCTGGGGTCAAGGGTTTGTTCAGAGACAGTAGGACTAAATGATAACTCCGAAGATATTTTTACTCTAAAGGAATAGGGCGTGCTGTATCCCAAGTTGGCGTAGGCAACGGTTGTTCCGGTATAGGTTAATGAGGAGTAGAGCGAAGAAAAGTTGCTGTCGTAGCTCAATTGCGCCACGTATTGGACGCCGGCGCCAATAGAATTCCAAACAAAGTTCAAGGTTGTGCTGGATTTGGAGACGAGCGTTGGGTTTAAGGTTGTGCCGGCCGGCAACTGGGTATAGGTTGAAAGGCTAATATCGGAAGCTATTTCTTGTGCATCCACATCGATTGTTTTAACAAAGAAGGTATAGGAGGTGTTCGCCAGCAAGTTAGTTAAAGTGCCGATGGTCGCTTGAAACACCGTGTAATTTGCGGTTGGAAGCGAGGCTTGAGTTGAATAATAAACCTTATAGTAAGTGTCGGGAGCATTTCCAATTCCCAGCCACTGCAAAGTAATTGTAAAAGATGTTACCGAAACAATGCCCGCGGACCCCGAACCTAAGAGGGCCCCTACTTTTCTAGTTGAAGTCGCAAGCGGAACGCTGTATTCATTGTCACCCATGGAGGAAACTTTAATTTTAAAAAAGTAGGTGGTGGAAGGAGACAAGTTTATATAAGTGGAAGTGTTTGGTCCTAAATAGGGTTTTGAGGACATTATGATTGAAAATCCTGGATCTGCGCCCAAAACCGGAGTAAGCTGTGCGCCGGGGACGTTTTGCCAAGTGAAAGTAAGACTGCTCGATGATTTTGAAATGTTAAGCGGTTGCAAGTTGGTAGGAAGGCAGCGAGCAGGTGATGAAAAAAAAGTAAGCTGTAAAAATAAAGAGGCTAAAAAAGTTAGGGTTCCTAATGGTGTGACGTTTTTACAATTTATAACTCCACCAACTGGATTCATTCGAATTTTCCCAGATATGCTAATAATCTCATACTTAAGTGTAACAGGTGGGTGTAACAAATGTGTGAAAGAATTGTAACAAGAATGTAATAATTCTGTAACAATTTTATAATTAAAACGTTTGAATTCACAATCTTTTCTGTTCATAACATGTAAACAACAACCCCATAGTTAGTACATTGTTACTTGAGAGCAGATCCGCAGATGAGTTTAATTCTTAATGAAGTATAACAGCCGTCTAAAAATTTGTCAATGTGAGTTTACGCACAAAACAGAAACTCGATTAATTTTATTTAATTTTAACCAGAGCTTGAGCAGCGTGCGTTTTTACTTGTTCATTTTTTAGGCATAGGAGCAAGGCCGGCACTGCTGGTTTACCAATATTGCCTAAAGATTCGCAGGCATATTTCCGTACTAATTCATTTTCATCCCGAGTCGCTTGATAAAGCCCCGCAACAGCGCCGGGATCGCCAATAACTCCCAAAGAAATAGCCGATTTCATGCGCGCTACCGGGCTATGGTCGGAGAGGGAATGAATTAACGCCGGTACCGCTTCCCGGTCGCGCAGAAAACCCAAGACCCCGGCAACCGTAACGCGCACTTCCTCAGCTTCATCGTCCAGCGCTTCGATCAGAGCGGGCACGCAGGCCTTGTCGTTGATATGTCCCAAAGCAATGGCTGCTTTTTCCCGCACATATTTTGAAGGATCCTTTAAAAGTTTAATTAAGGATTTAGTGGAGTCCTTTTCTTTCATATGTCCCAACACTTCGCAAGATACGGCGCGCACAAAAGGGTCTTGATCTTCTAAGGAATGGATCAGCGCGGGCGCTGGTTTTTGGTTAAGTTCCTTATCCAAATCTTTAGCGTTTTGCGTTCCAGACCCGGGCGTTTCTGCGGGGGCTGTATTTTTTTCCTGCACCTTTATTCTAAATGCTTTGCCGATAATTTTGGGAACGCGTATTATCATAGATTGTTGGGCTCCTCTGGGACCCATTGAATATAACTCCATTCTTCCTGATTGCCGTATGTTCCTAAAACTGTGCAAGGCGAATGTTCAAGCTGATAGCGGTTTGCACAAGACAAAAAAGCGCACAAATCAGCGATCGTTTCCTTATAAACTTGCGCGTTATTTAAAATACCTTTCCTTAAATACTTAGCAGACACTTCAAATTGCGGTTTAATTAAAATGAGTATATCCACTTTAGGCAACTGATAGCGTTCATGGGTTTGACGAATAATATTTAAGATATTCAAATAGACTTTTTTTAATGAGATGAAAGAAAGGTCCATGGTTATAAGAGTAGGGGGTTGGTCAACATGGGTTCCGTCTGCTAGCCAGGGAGGATTCCATTGCAGTATGTGAGTTTTTTCATAAAGTTTGACCCTGGAGTCATT
>JAHFBY010000062.1 GCA_023249835.1 Elusimicrobiota bacterium
CGGCGCCTATTTTTAAGAATGCAGCGCCACTGTTGCCGTTGTTCTTTGCTTTAAAAATTGCCTGAACATTGGATAAACATAATAACGTGCAAACCATGCCCCACATCAACACAGGGACATAAAGAGGGCGGTTTGAGAATTTAATCTCAAACGTTTGAATGAATAATCGTATGCTTCTTATCCTATTCATATTCCGCACCCTTATTTTATGACCGCCATTTTAAACGTTTTGCTGCGGCCTGTTCCCTGCACAATTAAGCGACCAATATAGACGCCGCTGGCAACGGTGTCCCCATTTTCGTTGCGACCGTCCCAGTCGCCATACTGGTATTTACCCGTGGTTTGGGTTCCAAAATCAAGCCTTTTGACCAAGTCTCCGGACACGTCGTAAACTTCTAAACTGATTTGGGCGGAAGTTACGCCTAAGTTAGAGGGCAGGGCATAGCGGATAAAGGTGCCGCGTCCGGTATCTGTTTTTAATACGCCCTGGCCGGATGTTTTGGTTCCGGTAATGTTCATGTTGTTTAAGTTGTCGTTAGGGTTAAAGGGATTAGGAAAATTAAAAGCTTGAATTTCGCTTCCTGAATAGCTGAGCGTTTGCGGTATAGAAAGGCTGGACAGCCCGGTGACGTTAATAACTGCTTGGGTGCCTGAAATGGAAACTACTTTTAGAATGATGTCGTTGCTGCCGTCTTGATCTAAATCTACATTGACGTTGGTTCCAACCGTCATGGAAATTACTTGTAAAACGGATTGCACGTTCATAATAATTCCGGAATTGTTGGTGCCGGTGCTGATCATGGCAAAACTATGACTCTCGGATTTACCGTTTGCCATGGTGATGTTGGAGAATGTGAAAGTTGTGCCTTGAGACAAGGTCGCTTGATTGATTCCGGAATTGCTGAAAGTAGAAGTTGTGGCAGTGGAACTGACAACGGTGACGCTGACTCCGCTGCCTAGAGTGTCTTCAGTTGAGTTAACCACCACGAAAACGGTGAAATGGTTGGTTTCAATGGAAATCGTAGTGTTAGTAGTGTTTACTGTGCGCGAAACATATTCTTTGCCATAGGCGCCGGGAGCAACGGTTTTGCCGCTGGTGGTGGTCATGGACGAGCTTTGATCATTATAGAAATAAACGTTCATGGTAGCGGTGTCAGTGACTTTGCTGGTGTCGTAGGCCAAAGTAAGGGTCGCGTTTTTGCTTAAAGTTCGGCTTACCCCCGAGGGTAAGAAGAAGTCATAAAATGATCCTAATACATTGCTGGCCACTTCCGAAGCTGAGGAAGCTGCGCCGCGGATGCCGTTGGCAGGGGCTTCTTGCGCCGCTTTATTCTTCTCTTTTAAGTCAATATCAATGTCGTTCATCGCGCTCAGCGCGCGCGCCAATATTGGCGGTAGAGAAGATTCGTTTGGAGCTTGACCGCTCAAACTGGGCGCTGATTTTACCGAACTGGTCGCCGAGCTTACATCGCTTGCTTTTTGCACGCCCATTGAAACTTGCGTGGAAACGCTTAACGAATTGCCGCTTGAATCAAGGAAAGCGCCTGAAGGAATGCTGGCTTCGGACTCATCTCCTTCCAGGGAAACAGTTCCCCCTTGCAAGGCGTTGATCCGGGTGGACTTTTGGCCTTCCAGTCCCAAGTAATAATCAAAATCCGTTGAAAATTGGAAATATTCCGTGGTACCCGGTTTTAAGACGTTACAGTAACCGGTGAGGTTAAAGGCCACCTTGGCGGTGTTTGACGCCGGCACGTACAACAAACCTACTTTTTTTCGGTCCGTAGATATGGGGTTATAGTCTTGCGGGTCTGCGGAGAGGGTTCCGGCGCCGCCAATCGTTTTAGAGGTGTTGATGGTAACCAAGCTTTGCCAATAGGTGTCTGATTTTTCTACTGTTGTTTTGTTGCGCAGCGCTTGGGTCAATTCAAAAGTGAAGCGGTACTCATCGTTTGCGTCGCCTTTGGTTTTATTTTTTAACCTTTCCACTTTCATTAAGACTTCCGGTTTAGTTCGTGAAAAAGTGATATTGAAGTTTTGGGTGTTGGAGGAAATTGTTATGGGACTTTCGCTGGGAACGATGCTGTCTCCGTTGCGATTAAAGAACATGAGGTTGTAGGAGACTCCGGATTCAATGCCGGCGAGGGTGTAGGAGTTAACAGTGCCCGTCTTGTCATTTTTTTCCAGCGAAGCAATGACAATTTTGCCTAACCCCGATGTCGCCGCGACCATGTCATTGACTTCAAGTTCGGAAATGGGGTGGCTGCCGTCAGACTTTAAAATTTCGCCGCTAAGCTCTAGTCCTGTGTTTAAGTTGAAGTTTAGAACTTTATTGTTGTTGGCGACGGTGGTCGATCCTAGGGATACGCCATAACCTAAACTGATCGCGCGCACGTCATAGGTTCCGGCTTCCAGTTTGTTAATGGTATAAGTTCCGTCTAAATTGGTTTTTGCCTCAAGGTCGCCGATGGGAGTTTTAGACGGCGGGACGCCTTGTTTTTGGGCAATGATGGTGGCTACTGGAAACCCTTGGCTGCCTTGGTTACCGAAAGGATCGCGCAATATGCCGCCGTCGGAAGTTGTTACTTTGCCGGTGATGGAGCCTAATCCTAACTCGAGTGTAACGTCAACCGGCGTTGTGGATTTGCGGATGTCAACGTCTTTTTTAATTTTTTGAGCGTAACCGCGTTCCAGCGCATTGAAGTCGCCGTTATTGATCAGGGAGTCGCTGACGTCGGATCGCGCTGCGAAAATAATGTTATAGTAACGATAGTCGTTGTTTAATCCCGTTAACGTAAAACTGCCTTTTGTATCGGTGAAGGTTTCGAGCGCGTCAAACTGTTGTTTGCTGGTTGGATAATAAGAAATTCTTAAATTTGGAATGGGAACGAGCGTGGCGGTTGCGGAACTGGATATGGGTCCTAAAACTTGACCCGAGATAGTGAGCCCTAGAGGTATTTCCACTGTGCCTAAATCTAAAGTTTGCCCTGCGCCTACGCTCAAGCCTGTTTTCTCAATGGAAACCAGGTTCAATTGGCCTTGCCCTAAGGTATCGGTGCCGTAAGACTCTTGTCCTAAAAATAAACGTAAATCCGTGTCCGGATAGAGGCCGGAAATTAAAAATGTTCCCTTGGTCGAATCAATATAAAGGGACCCGTTGTTTTGCACTGTGCGGCCAATGGCGGATTTACCTAAAGTATCGGCATACGCGAAAATTTTAAAGTTGTTGGGCAGGAGGTTTTTATTGTTGTCGGTGATCAGTTCGGTTGACTTAACGCCGCTTGAGGAAATGCGAACGATTGCCAACTTGCCTTCAATGAAGGAACTGCGTAAGAGAGCCACGTCTTGACCGGTCAGGTTGCCGCCGCGGACATTAATTTTAATGGGTTTAGCCACGTACTTTTCAAAATTGTTAATGGAATTGTTCCCGCCGGTTATGAATTGGTCTGAATTGGATTGGTTCCCTTTTTTCTCGTCCAACACGGCCAGCGTGTATTCGCCGTTGGCAAGGTTGGAAATGGTGTAATCAATGTAGGATCCATTTAAATAAACGGATTGCCAACTGACCACTTCTTTATTCTTGTTTTGCATGATGATGGTTAAGAAACGGACGTCTGATGAAATATCGGAAGGCAAGGATATCCTGCCGCTGATGCTGGCGCCGGCGGTATAGGTGAAGTTTAAATCTCCGCTTTGCGGCGTGATCACTTGGACGACGCCGGAACTGGAGATAGAGATTACTTTTTCTTCGCTGCCAACGTCCGCGGTATTGGCTTCAAAACCGCTACCTTGAGTGGTGTTGTATAAAGCGGAACCTGCGTCCAAGTTAACGGGGTGTCTGAGCACGTAAACGCCGGGTTCCATGTTAGAAATTTTATAATTGCCGGAAGAGTCAATAATGCCGTAGCGAACTTGTCCGAAATTAAATGTTACGTTTTTGCCTAACCCTGCGCCCGCGCTATTGCCGGCGGAAACGTCCACAAAGTCAATGATCCCTTTGCCAAAGTTGCTGACGTCGCGCGGGTAGGCTTCGATTCGAGCCAAGGCAATATTAATATTTCCCGTTCCAATGTAAATGTTTTCCTTCCCTGTTTTATTTAATAAATCGCTCACTGTCACGATGCGGGTGCCGGTGCTTAACGCTGTTTGGCCTAAGGTGAAGGACTCCACTTTCACTGTTCCGGTAACGGCATAGACCTGCGAATTATTTAAGTTAAACTCAACCGCGGTGGTCCGGTCGTTGATGACGTTTACGGTTTTTGTTTTATAACGGCCTTGATAAAATACGGATAAGGTATAGAACCCTGTTCCCAGGTTTTGAGTGATGATTTCTGCGCTGGTGGGATATTGGCTAAAAGAGGATAAGGTCGTGATATTGTCGGTTGAAATGGAGACGGCGGGTCCGGTGATGCTATAGGTAATTCCGGAATAGCCAACGGCAGTGTCAGTGGAAAATACCGCTTTTATCGAGCCTGAGAATTGCTGCAAAGTTAAGTTTAGGTTTCCTGAGCCATTGATGACTTTAACGTTCTTGGGGCCTGGAGGGGAAACTTCAAACCCATCTAAATAAGTATAAACTTGATAAGTGCCGTCATCTAAACCTTGAATGCGGAAGGTGCTGGTGGATAAAGTGTTGCTTGAAATCATATTGAGTTGCGTGCTGCCATAAGAGTAATTAGTCGGGCTCCAGGCATTAACCCAGAGCGTAAAGGGACTGGACAATTTCGAGGTGTTGCCAACGACCGAGACTAGACCGGAAATGCCTTGCGCTACGCTTGTGCTAAACCTAAGGGTAACGCCGCCAACGGCTTTGTTGCTTCCTTGCATGGTTCCGGTATCATCGGCGTACAGTTGGCCAATGTCGCTTGTGCCAACCGCGATGTTTAAGGCTGAAATTTTTCCAATGCCAAAAGCGCGCGCGGTTAGGTTATAGGTGGAATTAGGTTCTACATCTAAAGTAAAGGCGCCGGTGGATTTATTGGTGTTGCCGTTAAACCAAACTCCGCCCCAAGCCGTGGGGAATTTTTCAGATGATTTTGTGCCTTCCACTGAAACCCAAGTGCCGTAACTAGTTATGCTCCCGGAAGAAGGAAGAATCAGGTTCCCATAAATCTTGGGTTTGCGCGTAAAGGAAAACTGAACGTCAACCGTTTGACCTGAGGCTACTGTTCTAATAGTTTCGGTAGAGCCCAAACCATACATTTCTGACTTTATGCGGTAAGTTTTTCCGCCCGTGACGTTGATGACAGTCCAGGAACTGGCAACGCTTCCATATTGAGACCAGCCGCTATCAGAAATTAAGCTCCCTTCTTGAAAATGCAGAGAGCCAAAACCAATGCTATAACCGGTATTTTCCTCCGTAACATTGGCAGATCCCCATTGACTCCAGTTTTGCGCTGCGTCGGAAGGAATCATTGCATTGATCCTGATGACGGCGGGTTCATTAAATGTGATCGTACTCACTCGCGCGCTGCCGTCAGCGGCTGCGGCGGGAGGGTTTCCGCTCACCTGGCCGGGAAGTTCGCCGTGCAAACTCTTTTGTTGGGAAATGTCATAGGCGTCGGCGACCAGGTTATAGCTGTTAACGGAACTTCTAAGTCCATAGAGCCTGACTTTGCCGTTTGTTTGGGTCTTGTTAGTTACTAGAAAATAACCCGATCCGCTGCTGCCGGTCGCCGATACATAAGCGTTGCCAATGGGCGATCCGGATCTTTGCACATAAATATCCATATATCCGGTCTGAAGGGACAAGGTGGTCGTTGAAACAATAGTGCCGGCCGTGTCTTCCACGCGGACGATATAGTTTCCGTTGGCCCTAACGCTGTTTGTGAAGTCGGTTCCGTACCAAATCACTCCTTGTGGATTTCCATATCCGTACCAATCTAAAAATACATTGATGCTGGACGCTGAGACAACAGCGCCAGGTACAGGGGGCCCCCCGCTGCCCCCCACCGTGAATTCTGATATGGAACTTAACGATGACAGTACGGGATCAGTGCCAATGCGCACCCGCCAGTTCATGGTATTGACTGAAGGTTCAAATTTAACAATAGCGAAATCTCCTGACCCGTCGTTGTCTGGGGTAATGCTTGAGATAATGGCCCCGGAATTATTTTCTAACCTTAACTTATTGATCGCCACTTGTTGGCTGGCGTCAAGGATGGTGAACCAACGCGACGAGGTAAAAGTAGAGGGTCCGGTGTTGAAGTCGTTATTGTATTCCATCCAAAGAATAGAGTTGCCGATTGTGGTGGTCTTGTAATAAATAGCTTGTTTATCGGAACCGTTGGTAATGGTGAGCGAATAATAGGTGGCAAAGCTAACCGTTTGTAATGAAGGGGAGTAAAGCGCCGCTTGGAAGCTGGCAGTTGAGACCGTAGCGGAAGCAAGGGTGGTTGTAAAATTGTTTTGAGAGAACTGGGCATTATTGTCATATCGATAGGTGTAAGTAACCGAGTCCCAATAAAGCCCAAATAAACGAATCTTCATATCTTTATCAGCGGTTGTGCTTTGCCAAGAATTATCTTTTGGCTCTAGAATTAAACCCGGCGAAGTTTGGCCGGCGCCTAAGGTAATGGTATTCCAATCTTTAAATCCAACTTGGGTAGCGGCTCCGGAAACCACGTTCAATGTAGGTTGAGGTGAGATAGCGGTGAGCAATCCGCTGTTGGATCCGGCCACTTTAACGGCAAAGGCGACATTGTTTTGTTTAAAATATTGTACCCATCCTCTTTTATATTGGACGTTTATAATATCATTTGCGTTCAGTTTGCCGGAGGTGCTAACCGTGATAATGATGTTGCGAAAATCGAGGGGATCGATACTGCTTTGCAATGAACTCAAAAGAACGGTTGAAGTAATAGTGCTAAGGACGATATAGGCGTCCCCGTTGATCGATGTCGTTTGTGGTGAGCTCCAGTAGTCCGGTATTTTTATGGAGATTCTTCCGCCGCCGGTCATAGACGATGAACCTACGGTGAACCTTATATTGATGGTTGCTTGCGAGCTAACGGGCACAGAGGTTAAGATGGAGTTTCCCCCTTCATCTCTGAATTGAATTGATCCTTCCCCGTCTCCGGCAACCGGGACAGGTTTTTTCGCCGCAGCAGAAGGGCTGTTGGAGGGATTAGAAAGGTTGCCGGAAGTGTCTAAGCTGCGCACTGAAAACCAGTACGTGGTGCCCTGACTCAAATTTTTTATCGTGTAAGTTTGTAGTCCTCCCACCGGTACAGGCTGATAATAGTCGTTAGGGTTCGGCGGTATTTGATAAAGCGGAGCGGCTTCCACGTCCAGCACTGTTCCGGTAGATGTATAAGACGAGGACCAGTTATTGGAAGTAATAGGCACGCGCGAAGAGTAACGCACTTGATAACGCTGCACTTTGCCGCTGGAAGCGTCCCCTTCGTCTTGCGGGGGCGCGATCCAACTGAGCTGAACTTCGCCGTCTAAGGATCCCGTCGCAGCCGCAAGCGAGGTAATGGATTGGGGTTTTTTATTGTCCCCTAAACTGATTTGAAATTCTAAATTTCCTGTATATCCATAAGCGCCAATAACTTGGAAGTAATAGGTAGAATTTGCGGACAAGGACAAACTAACTTTAGATTGCATGCCAAACCCGGTTTCATCGTCGCTACAGATTTGATGTCCAAAATTTGATGCATTTCCGTTGCCAACGGAATCTTGCCAGACTTGGAGTATGGTGTCGTAGGAGCTGTTAAAGGTGTTTGCGGTCACAATTTGTGAAATTGTGGAGACATACTTAAACCAAAGGTCGTTGGCAGGGGATGTTTTATAGCTGGAGCAATAAGGAGTTTTATCTAACGTCGTATTAATTGAGTTCGTTTGATTTTTCATTGTTGTCGGCAGAACGGTAATAAGGGAAGCGTTGGCAATAGTATCGTTTGTAGCTTGATCTGCGGCGCTGGGAACCACAGTGAACACAGTTGAGGAAATCGAGCTCCAATTAAAGGCGCCATCGCGTGCTTTGAGGGCAAAC
>JAHFBY010000408.1 GCA_023249835.1 Elusimicrobiota bacterium
TGCAAAAACTGCCGCTCCCAAACTTAGAAGTTATCCAAGCCAACATCTTAGATTACGCGTTCAAAGAGCCCGCATACGATTTTATCCATGCGCGCTATGTCTTCATGCACATTGCCGAAGCCCAAAGCGCGCTGGCTAACGCGCTTCGCGCTTTAAAGCCAGGAGGCTGGATATTTTTGGAAGAGGCGGACTTTGGATTGTCTGAGCCTTCTATGCCCCAATCTGAAAATGGACAATCCTTCATCGCAGTGAAAAAAGCCATTGCCGCGCTGTTCGCGTCAAAAAATTTACGGCCTGACTTCGGGCGGAGCCTGCCCCTGCTTTTTCAGTCCCAAAAAATTGACAACATCAACACTGCTCTACAGGCCTCGCTCTCGCCCGGCGGTTCGGCCATGGCCCGCATCATGCACTTATCCCTTTTACAACTCAGCTCCGACTACCTCCGCACCCAAACCATAACGCAGTCTGATCTGGACCATTATTCCCAAATGACCGAAGATCCAAACCAATGGGCAGTGTACTACGCTACTGTCTCCGCTTGGGGACAAAAACCCGATCTGACAAACAAACTTCATTAGCTGGAACAGGTTTTACATATGTCAAATTTTTCTGTGGAACCAGCCCAATATCGTAAAGCTTCACCTTTACAACTGCTAAAAAACATTTGGGGTTATGACGGATTTCGTCCCATACAGGAGGAGTCGATCAACGCTATTTTGGGCAAACAAGACAGCCTCATCGTGCTGCCTACGGGCGGAGGAAAATCGCTCTGCTTTCAAATTCCGGCCTTACTGATGGACGGTATGGCCGTGGTGCTCTCCCCTTTAATTTCATTAATGAAAGACCAGGTGGACGGTCTAAAAGAAATGGGTGTGGAAGCCGCCAGCCTAAACTCGAGCCTAGATTGGGACGAAACCCGCGAAACCCTAGACCGCGTGCGCGCCGGGCGCATCAAGATCCTCTACATCGCGCCGGAGCGACTGCGCCACCAAAAAACTTTAGAGCTGTTAAAACAAGCCCGCGTCACATTTTTTGTGATTGATGAAGCTCACTGCATCAGCCATTGGGGTCATGACTTCCGGGAAGATTACCGCCAATTAGGTTCGGTAAAATCGCTTTTTCCCGACGCCAGCATCCACGCCTTTACCGCCACAGCCACGCAAGAAGTACAAAAAGATATTTTGGACCAACTGCAGTTGACCGATCCCGTTGTGCGCATAGCGCCGATCGACCGGGAAAACCTTACCTACCGCATCCTGCCGCGCGATTCCGCATCCAAACAGGTGCTCTATCTTTTGGAACAACACGCCCGGGAAGCGGGAATCATCTACTGCATCCGCCGCGACGACGTGGAAAAAATCTCCTTGGAACTTAACCGCGCAGGTCATAAAAATGTGCCTTACCATGCGGGCCTGCCCGATGAGGTCCGCCGCAAGCACCAGGAACTCTTTAGCCAAGAAAAAGTAAACTTGGTGGTCGCAACTGTGGCCTTTGGCATGGGCATTGACCGCTCCAATATCCGCTTCGTTATCCATACCGCCATGCCTAAAAACATTGAGCATTATCAGCAGGAGACCGGGCGCGCCGGACGCGACGGACTGCCAGCGGCCTGCACTTTGCTTTACAGCGGCGCGGACTACCGCACTTGGGAAACGATCCTGGGCGACTCGCCGCAAAAAGAGGTGATGATGGAAAAGCTAAACGCTTTTTACCGTTTTTGCACCGAACCGCAATGCCGGCACAAAGCGTTTTCCTCCTACTTCGGACAAACCTACCCCAAAGACAACTGCGACGCCTGCGATTACTGCCTAAAAGAAATGGAAATGGTAGAGGAACCCCTCATCGCGGCGCAAAAAATTCTCTCCTGTGTTTGGCGGGTTAACCAGCGCTTTGGCGCAGATCACGTAGCCAACGTCCTGGCGGGACAAACCAATGAAAACATTGTTCGTTGGGAACACGATAAGCTCTCCACTTTTGGCATTATGCCAGACTCCGCCAAAAGCACGATCCGTTCCCTGATTGAACAACTAGTAGGCCAAAATTATTTGCGCCGGGACCCGGAATACTCTACGCTCGTTATTACTTCGCTTGGACAATCCGCGCTCAAAGGAAAGTCCACCCCGGTCTTAGCCAAACCCTTAGCCAAAGAAAAAAAGAAGGCCGTGGAAAAGGAACGGCGGCAGCGGCAAGAGCAATCCTGGGGTCCTATGGATCAAGAGCTGTTTGCGAAATTGCGGGAGAAAAGAATGGAGCTCGCCATGCAAAAGAGCGTACCCGCTTTTATTATCTTTGGCGATAAATCTTTAAAAGAAATGGCCGTCCGAAAACCTAAAACCGTGGAGGCGTTCGCACAAATTTATGGGGTAGGCGAGCGCAAATGCGCGGAATACGCGGAAATTTTTTTATCTGTTATCAGAGGATAAAACGTCTACAATATAGTCTAAAATAACCCAATCTGCGCCCTGCTCATCTCTAAATGAGGTCATTTCCACTAATCCTGATTTCTTTGGGCTTACGAA
>JAHFBY010000409.1 GCA_023249835.1 Elusimicrobiota bacterium
CTAAGCCGCGACCTGGGCGATAAAATCCTGAACTTAAGTTCGTCTGTCATTGAAGTGAGTTTAGTGGCTTGGTGGCTCAAAATCCCGCTCTATTTTCCACAAAACTTTATGAGTTTGGCCACTTTTGGCTTTGCCGTGATGATGGCGGTGCTGCTGTTTTTTGTGATGAGCTACGCAGTGAGCGCCATGGCTTTTTGGACGGGGGAATCCGCAGGACCGCGTTTTTGTTTTGAGCTGTTCCTGGAGTTTGCAGCCGGCGCTTTTTTCCCATTAGACGTTCTGCCCCTGCCGATCCAAAAACTATTTAACACTTTGCCCTTTGCCTCTATGATTTTCACGCCGCTCAACATCTACTTAGAACGTTTACCCGTTGCCTCTTATTGGGACGGATTATGGGTGCAGCTCTTATGGCTGGCCGCATTAGCGCTTCTTTCCCGTTTGATTTGGAAATCAGGTTTGCGCGCTTATGCGGCACAGGGCGGTTAAAGAACGGATGAAAAAATATCTATCTGTTTGGTGCACATTGGCAAAACTGGCGTTCCTTGTGCAATGCACGAGTTTTTTAGGGTCGCTGGGCTGGCTGGGTGGAAAAGTGATAAGGTTGGTTTTCTTTTTAATATTTTTGAGCGCTATCTATAAACACGTACCGAGCGTCGCCGGTTACACAATCGCGGAAGTGGCTTTTTTCTTTCTCACCTTTAACCTGGTAGACAACATTATTCAGCTTTTCATTCGCGGCATATATAATATCGGACGCGACATCCGCGAGGGGGACCTGGACTTTTATTTACTCCAACCCATCCAACCGCTCTTCCGCATTTCGTCCAACTACGTAGATTTTTTGGACCTATTGACGTTGATCCCGGTGCTCATTTTAATGGGCATGGTATTGCCCAAGGTCACGGCGGGCGTGGCAGGAACGATGTTTGCTAAACGGTTCGCGCTTTACATTTTGCTCTGTTTAAACGGTATGTTAATCTCTTTTGCCATCCACGTTTTAATCGCGGCCGTTACGGTTCGCACTCAGCAAATGGAAAACACCATTTGGCTTTACCGCGACTTTATAAGTCTAGGACGCTTTCCCGTGGACATTTATCAAGAATCGATCCGGTTGGGCCTCACCTACGCGCTACCCATTGCCGTGATGGTTTCTTTTCCGGCCAAAGCCATGCTGGGCCAGCTTACGATTTTTCAAGTGTTCTTTGCGTTTGTAATGAGCGCAACTCTCCTAAACGTTTCGCTTTTGGCTTGGAAAGCCGCGCTCCGTCACTACTCCTCGGTTTCAAGTTAATTACGGGCAGCTCCATACTCTCTAGGCTTAAAACTCCGTCGCGCACGACAAACGGAAGTGGAGTGGACTAGAGGTGCGTAAAATGTTACATTCCTGTTACAAAAAGTTTAAGACAACCGGAGAATAAAAAAACTAAAATTAAGGCGAAGGTGGTTCTTGTTTAGTCCATTTATTGTTTTAAGAGGTCAATGTGGCCCTTATTAAGAAACAAAAATGTCTTCGCCCCCTCGTTAAACTTACAAGTTGTGCTCTTGTTTTTTCTCTCCTATTAAATTCTTTTTTCCCCGCTTACGCCGCAGCTTTTGCCAAAAAAAACCTGTCGTTTAAAATAACCCCGGGTTCATTATCCAACGCGCCGCAAGAACTGGACGCTGCTATAGAAAACCTGAAAGCCTCCATTCCGCAAAGCGTCGCGAGCGTAGTGGAAATCTGGCGCCCGAAAGCGGGCGTTTCAAAGAAACCGTTCGTGGTTCACATTCAAGACGCGCACAACCATTTTGCCGCGCAAAAAAATAGCGCCGCGCTCTTACAAAAAATTACGCAACTGCAAAAGAATCGCCCTACTCCGGTTTATATTGAAGGGTCCTGGGGAACGGTCCGGTCCAACTGGCTGGGAGCGCTGCCGTTTGCAACTTTACGAAAAAACGCGGCGGAGTCCATGCTCAAGCAAGGGATCATTCAGGGTGAAGATTATTTTTTAATGACCGGTGGATTAGATAAAATTAAAGTGCAGGGCATTGAAGAAGAAACCGCTTATACTGCCAACCTCCGCTGTCGAGAGCTCTTAGACCCGGTGCGCAAAGTTTGGATCGCCCGGGCGCGTCAACTTAAAGAACGCGCCTCCGCGATCAAAGCACTGGCCTACAACCCGGAACTGACCCGATACGACCGCTTGTATGTTCGCCTTGCACAGCTTGACCAACCTTTAAACCAACTCCTCACAGAACTCAAAGATTACCCCGCGTTTAAAAATTACCCAAACCTGGTTCAATTAACAGAGTTAGAAAAGCTGAGGTCTACGCTTTCACCAAAGGATATTGCGGAAAAACCAATTGCACCTTCAGAAATTGCTCATAACCTTAAAGCATTGGATCGGGAAATTGTCCTGGACTTGACGGGTCAGGACGTTTACGTGCAAAAACTAGCGGACTTAGACCGCGCTTTGGACCGGGAAGAACGCTTTTGGAGCGAAAAGTTTTCCCCGGAAGATTGGCAA
>JAHFBY010000410.1 GCA_023249835.1 Elusimicrobiota bacterium
CGGCAACCGACCAGTCGGACCCGCCCACGCTCACTGCGGCCTTAAATATGGCGTTGACAATTTTTTTGCGGTCAAAATCCGCTATTTGGCCGTTTCGTTTAATGATCCGTTTAATCTTAAAGGATGGGTTGGACTGAGGAAATAGTGAGAGTTGATCTTCCATTAAATAATTACAGGAAGCTTTATAAATTTGTGTTTAAATTTCCGCGCCTTAAAAAAATTGGGGCACGGCATCGGGGGGATCCGTGCCCCAAATAGATTTTATTCTACTAGGAGCCCCCCCTTTTACTTAATGTTCTATTGCGCTTAACAACCGCAAGGCGATTTTGGTCCCATGATTATCCCCTTTTTAAAAAATGATTTCATATATTTTATCTAAAAGCTTAAAATTGTCAAGCGGTCCGATTGGTCAAATTAACTTATCCAACCTTTGACGAATCTCTTTTTCCGGCTGCACGCCCACGAGCTGTTCCACTATTTTACCTTCTTTAAAAAATAGCAGGGTGGGGATAGATTGCACATGGAACTGCACTGCGGTGTTAGGGTTGTCATCGGTGTTTAACTTAAAAACCTTAACTTTGCCCTTATATTCGTCCCCTAACTTTTCGACGATAGGCGACAACATGCGGCAAGGTCCGCACCAGGGCGCCCACAAATCAATCAGCACCGGCTCTTTGGACTGCACCACTTCTTTTTCAAAATCCGCGTCTTTTAAATCTAGCGCCATACTCCCTCCTAAAAACTTTTTCGCTTTCAATCAAATAATATAGTTTCATTATAGAACAATTGCCAGCCAGTTGCAAATTTTTGCCATGAACAGCCCTAAATAGACCCCAAAGATGTTGCCCAAAATCGCTAAAATTAGGCCTACCGGCGCCAAACCTTCCCGATAAATGCCCGCGACAATGGGAGCAGAGACCGTACCGCCCACATTAGCTTGACTGGAAATGGCCAACAACCCCAAGGGCAAACGGAATAGCCTGCCTCCGATCAACAATATTGTCCAATGGATCAACAGCCAAACGGCTCCCAAAACAATAAACGCGGGCGCGGACCCTAACGCGCTAAAACTCGCCCGCGCTCCGATAGTGGTGAGCAGCAGATAGAGCAGAAAGTTGCCAGTGGAGGAAGCGCCCAAACTTTCTAACTTCCGGGCCGGCGTAAGCGATAAAAATAACGCCAGGAACATCGACAAAGTGATGGTCCAGGTTGCGGCGTTAAAGGCGCCGCCCAGAGACGGCAAGTAAACGGCAATGGAACTAAAAAGCGCTCCCAGCGCCAAAGCGCAAATCGTTAGAAATGAACGCACTAACATTTTTTTATGGAACCTCATTTCAATTTTCTTGGTTACAGTGCTATTTTCCACCATTTTAAGAGCCTCGGTGTTTTCTGCTCCCAACCACTGGTCCACGCGTTTTTGGTATTGAGAAATATAAATTAACGTGGCCATACAAGAGTAAGCCACGATCGCGTCCACCAAAATCAATATTGAAAAAACGTTTTCTGGAGTTTGTAAAATCTCCTTGACAGAGATCATGTTTGCGCTCCCGCCGGTCCAAGTGGCGGCCAAAGAGCCCCACCCTTTGCCGAGCGCGTCCAATGGAAACCCTTCGGTCCAGGCAGGGTAAAGGCGCATGACGCCAAAGGTTACTGCCCCCCCTAAAAGGATCCCAATGGAACCTATAACCATGGCCAACAAAGCTTTTTTACTGGCCCGCAACAAAAACGGGATATCTGTACCTAACAATAAAAGGAAAAGACAGCCGGGCAAAATAAATTGGCTCATTTTTCCGTAAAATGGGGATTGTTGCGGCAAAATTCCCCAAGAGGATAAAAGGGTGGAAACGAAATAACACCACAACGGTTCAGGAAAAAACTTAAATAGGAATTGAGCTTTCTCACACTTCGCTAATAAGAGGATTGAACTGACAATCAATACGGAGCAACCCAACAAGAAAAACGGATTTTGCGCCATAGGTTTAATTTTTTATAAACGCGCCAAAATAAAGGGCGCGATCCCCTGACCGCGGGTCAGCGGCGCAGTCGGCTAAAGGTTTGCCGTATTTCTCTTGAAAAGAGATCTGCCGCACAAACGTCCCGGTTTTAGGAGCTTCAATGATCTCTCCTTCCCCCGCATAGATCGCCACATGCGTTACCTTGCCCGGACTGTCCGCGGGTCCGGAAAAAATTAAGTCGCCTAACTTGAGGTTAGCGGGCGAAACCTTTACGCTTTGCATATACTGCTCTAAAGAATCGCGGGCAATGAGGTGCCCCGCGGCTGCATAAGCCAGCCCGGACAAACCTGAACAGTCCACCCCGGTAACGGGAAAGAGCAACCGCGGATTAGGCGCGGACCGTCCACCCCAATAATAGGGATCATTTATAAATTTTTTTGCAGATTCTAAAACAATTTGCCGCTGTTGGCGCGTAGAAATGGGTGAGCGCAAACTGCGCAGTTCGGACTCCTTTACCCAACTGACTTTTCCCTGAACGTTACGCACCTTTT
>JAHFBY010000063.1 GCA_023249835.1 Elusimicrobiota bacterium
TGAGGATGATTTTAAAGCGGCAAGCTACCTGCTTAATTTAAGAGAAGACTGCCCCGTTAGCACCGTAGCTTTTCACGCTCAACAATGCTCTGAAAAATATATAAAAGCGGCATTAACCTATTATTTAATTCCCTTCCAAAAAACTCACGATTTATCAAATCTGTTTTTAAAAATCCCCAATCCTGCTGACATTTCATTGAAGATTTTGTTCCCCGCAGTCTAGATCAAAATTTCGGTTAAAAACTTCCAGGATTTGTCGTGTCTGAACAGGAAAAAATTAAAGCGGAAACCGACCAGGCCCTCATGTCTTGCTTTCAAGAGGGAGACCCGGATGCATTTTCAATCATCTTTGACCGTTATGCCTCCCATATAATCAATTTTTCTTATCGGTTCTTAAACAACCAACAAGAATCTGAGGACATCGCGCAAGAAGTTCTGCTGCGGGTGTACAAGGGCAAAGACCGCTACGATTCCTCCCGCCCTTTTCGCCCCTGGATTTTTTCCATTGCCGCCCGCCTCCTGTCTAATCGCCGGAGAGATAAAAAACGCCATGCCGAGGAGTCCTTGGACTGGCAATCGGAAAACGCGGATGAGGGGTCACAGGTCAGGTTTCAACTTGAGGATAAATCTTCCGGCGTTGATCCGCAAAAAGTAACAGAAAAAAATCAGTTGGCGCTAATCGTCCAAAAGGCATTAAAGGAACTGCCGGAGAACCAAAGGATAGCGGTGATCTTAGCCCGTTTTGAGGGGATGTCTTATGAAGATATTGCCCAATCCCTGGACATTTCAGTCTCAGCGGTAAAGTCGCTGCTTTTTCGCGCTCGGGAAACGCTTAAGCAATCGCTCTCTTCTTAAAAAATGGCCGCAACTTTTTTAAGGGTTGGGTGTATTGAAAGGTGAGGTGAAGTATGAAATGTAGCGATGTAAAAAAATTATTGTCTGTTTATCACGATAACCGGTTAAGTTCCAGTCAAACGCAAAAGATGGAAAATCATCTCGCGGTTTGCCGGCTTTGCCGGCAAGAAGAACGAACGCTTTTTAAGATATGGAATATGCTCGAAGCTTTGGGGCCAATTCGACCTTCGCCCGATTTTAAAACGCGTTTCTGGCAGAAAGCGCAAGAAGGGTCATTTAGTCAAACCTGGTGGACCAGCGTTGTCTATTCCTGGAACCAATTTGCCGTTGGCGCTCGCCCGGTTTTCGCTTTGACCTCTGTGCTCGTAATTTCGATTCTGGGAACATTGATCGCGTTGAAAGTTTTGCCGGAAACTTTTGCGCGTGGAGATAAATCGCCCATTTCGCAATGGGCGCAGAGCGCGGTCAAAGGAGGGTTGAAACTATGAGCGAAATTCAAAGAAGTGATGGCGGTTCCTCAAGTCAAAACAAGGGCAACGCTGCCAATTGGAAAAAGTTCAGCCTTCATTTGGCGCTGCTCTTTTTAGTTTCGTTGGGATCTTCCGCTGCCACGCGGTATGTTATGACGCGCCAGAAAACAGACGCGCCATGGAAGAAAGTGTTGAATTTAACCCCGGAACAGGAGCACAAATTTACCGGCATGGAATTGGAATTCAACCTGGCGCAGAAGCAGCTCGCTTTTGAAGACGCTCAAAACAAAATATCCCTTTGCGCCTATTTGTGTTCGGAAAAGATGGAGGCTAAAGACATTGAAACCATGGCCAAGAAAATGGCTGGTCTTTATGAACAGAAACAAAAAACGCTTGCCATGACCTTAGCGGCCATTTCGAACCTATTAACGCCTCAGCAGAAAAAAATATTTTCCACGAAATTAATGCATGAAATTTGTGTTTCTTGTAAACAAGCCGGTTCAACCGGTCATTGCCTCTGCGGAATGTGCGAGCGCCATTCTTAGCACGAATGTAATACAGCTTCATGCTTCCACAGGTCAAGTCCGCCTAGTCTCACTCCCTGAAACGGTCCCCACAGGGGGCTCATCCTTTAGGACTAGATTCCCCTTCGGGTTTAATTGCTTATTTTAACCGAACACCAGTGATAAATCTATGTATTTATTCCATAGAAATTTTGCGTTATTTTTAGTTTTATCTAAATTTATGTAAAAAATACCACTTTTCTTGAATAACGCATTTAAATATAGGTTTATTTTAAAGATAATTTTGGCATTATTATTGCATGTAGTTACAGTATAAGCAGTATACAGATAAATCAGATTTTAAGGAGTTTAAGTTTTTTATAGCGATAGATTTTAAACCCGAATTCGGGGGGATTCGGGTTTATTTTTTTGTAAAATAAATAAGTGAACTATTTTGTTAAAAACGAATTAAAAGTGCGGGTTGTGTTGGTTCAGCCCCGCAACCCTCTAAATATTGGCGCTGCGGCGCGAGCTATGTCTAACTTTGGTTTTAACGATTTAGCAGTGGTGAACCCCTATGGTCCGGTATGGAGGGAAACGATATCGGCGGTTGGCGCTGAACCGGTTGTTTTGGGCGCTAATGCAGTTTCAAGTTTAGATAAAGCAATTGAAGGATGCGCTCTTGTGCTGGGCACAACAACTGTACGCGATCGCCGGTTATTGCGTCCGGTGGTTCCTCTGAATGAACTAGAGGCTTATTTTGAACTTTGCGGCGTTGGCCCTTCTTCCCGGATCGCGCTCGTCTTTGGACCTGAAAAAACCGGCTTAAACAATAAACATTTAGAAATGTGCAATGCCTATCTCAACATTCCTACCTTTCCTGATACCCCGTCCATGAACTTGTCTCATGCGGTGGCGGTATGCTGTTATGAACTTGCGCGGAGTGCGAACGTTGGATTGAAAAACAGTCCGGAACTAGCCACGGCGGAGAGCCGTGAAAGGCTGGTGCAGCACGTGCTTGAACTTTTTAACGCGGCCGGTTATTTAAGAAAAGAATCTCCAGCAAAAAAGCTGAACAAAGTTCGGCAAACCTTGATCCAATGGAACTTGCGTTCCAGCGACCTTTGGTTGATGCACGGCATTATTCGTTATCTATTGAGGAAAATGATTAAGAAAGACTAAATACCGCTCGATAGCGAACTTTTCCGCACTTGAGAGCCGTTCGCGCACTTCATTGATTTTGTCAAAAGGGTGGCTTTCAATCACGGGTTTAAGGTTCCGGAGACGTATTTGTGGATGATGCTTGAGATTAGAGTTTGGTAGGGGATTCCTTCCTGCAAGGCTTTTTTTCTCATGTCTTGCAGGTCTTTAGATGATATCCTGATATTCACCCTTTTATCTTTTATAAAAGTAGAGCGGGCGTACTTTTGGTATTTATGGATATCCTCTTTTTCGGGTTTGATGGATTTCCATTCTCCATCCGCATAAGATTTGAGTAGATTCTTTTCTTCGTTATTAAGTTTTGCCATTTTTTTATCTCCTAAGATTAGCTTTTCATGTGTTTACTTATTTTCTTTAGTCTTGTTCAGGAAATATTTATTTGTGGCCTTGCGGCTTGGGATTATAGTTTTTAAAAATATCTCATGTTCTGTTTCAACAAAAGGAACCAAATAAGCATAATTTTCAACGTTCACTACAAATATTTTTTGGCCTTTGTATTTTTCCTGATTGGGATGCTGTAAAATATCCAAAATATAACCATTTTCAATATAAAAGATAATTTCCTCGAAAGATATTTTGCGCTCCCCTTTAATAGACTGATTTTTTTCTGCATTCCATACGAAGTGTTTCACAATTAAATTGTATCACAATGTGTGCCTTTTGTCAACAAGCAATCCGCCTATCTCGGGGGGCGGCGCTTATGAAGGATCGTTTTTCTTTTTGTCCTGGGAGGAAAATGATTAAGAAAGACTAAATACCGCTCGATAGCGAACTTTTCCTGCTGAGAGCCGTTCGCGCACTTCATTGATTTTGTCAAAAGGGTGGCTTTCAATCACGGGTTTGACTTTGCCTTGCGCTACTAAATTTAGCGCTTCCACCAAATCTTTACGGTCATTTTGGGTGCTGCCAATCAATTTAGTTTGGGTTGTGAGCAGGTTCATGGAGTTGATTTGGATGGGTTCTGGGCATACGCCCATGTTTACGAGTCGTCCTTCCGGGCGAAGTCCTGCGGCAAACACTTGCGAAACCTGTTTTGCGGAGTTGGTCGTAGAAAGCACGATATTTGCTCCGCCTGCGTTCGCCAGGGCTTTGCCCGGATCTTCGCCGGCCAAAATCACTTCGTGAGCGCCCATGGCTTTAAGTTCTTTGACCTTATTTTCCTGAGCGGTAACAGCTAATGTTTCCAGTCCAAGCGCTTTGGAATATTGCAGAGCTAAATGGCCTAGTCCGCCTAACCCTAAGATAGCGACGCGATCGCCCGGGCGCGGAGCAGCGTTGCGCAATCCGCTAAAAACCGTGTAGCCCGCGCAAAAGATCGGCGCGGCATCGATATAGGAAATTTTTTCAGGCAGCAAAGTGCATCCTTCCGCCCACGCGAGCATGAGTTCCGAGTAGCCTCCGCCTAACTGCATCCAAGACTGTTGTCCTTGGCAATACATCGGGTTCATTTTTGATTGGCAAATTTCGCATCGACCGCAAGCTTTTTGTGCCCAACAGGCGCCCACGCGGTCGCCTATTTTAAGGTCTAAAACCCCTGCGCCCAGTTTAACGATTTCGCCTACAGGTTCATGGCCCGCTACCAACGGTAACGGCAGTTCAAAAATGCCGTGGTGCACGTGCAAATCTGTTCCGCACATACCGCTGGCTTTAATTTTAATCAGCACTTGCCCGGCGGAGGGCACGGGTTCAGAGACGTTCTTCAGTTCCCAGTTTTTGTTGTATTCGGTAATAACGGCTGCGCGCATAAAAAGTGCACCCCCTATATGTTTGTTATAGCTCTTGTGGAAAATAAATGGCAAATCGCGCGCCTTTTGTGAGTTTACTTTTGACCGAAATGTATCCTTGCGCGCGTTTGACTATTCCTACGACCGTTGCCAAACCCAAACCAACGCCTTCGGATTTAGTAGTGTAGAACGGATCGAAAATATTTTTTTGAGTGAGGGAGTCCATACCCGTTCCATTATCTGTTACGGTTAGCAAGATATATTTTCCTTCCGGAACTTCCACCTCGTTTATTAACGGGGCTTTTAAAATGGAACAGTTTTCAGTGCCAATGCGGATCAATCCGCCTTTAGGCATAGCCTCTTTAGAGTTCATAATTAAGTTTAGGAGCACTTGCTCCACTTGCGAACTGTCCGAACGAATGGTTTTTACTCTTGGGTCAAGCGCGAGCTTAATTTTAATTGTTCTGCCCGCAAGGCGGGCTAAGATGGGGCGCAGTTTGCGAACTATATCGTTGAGTTCAATTTTTTCTGTTTCGTGTTTACGGCTGCGGGCAAAGGCCAAGAGTTTCTGCGTCAAAACGTGAGCGCGTTGGCCGGCTTCGGTCAAATCTTTTAGTTGCCCGCGCTCTTTTTTCGCAAAGTTTCCATTCTTTGATAAAAGCGAGCAGTTGCCGAGTATAACGTTTAGATAGTTGTTGAAATCATGCGCAACGCCGCTGGCCATTTGCCCGATGGTTTCAATTTTCTGAGATTGTAAGTGCTGCTCTTGCAGGCGCATAAAATCGGTGATGTCTTCGGTGATTCCCAGCATGAGTCCTCCCCGGTCGGAAAGTTCTCTAACCCTGGAACCTTTAATATTGAGACAACGTTTTCCCTTGGTCGGATGTTGAATATAGAGGATTTGATTTAAATGAGGTCCGTCAAACCCTTTTAATTTTTGGGCGTTTTCTTTATCTTCGCTAATGACTACCGACGTCCAGTCCATGGAGTTTTTGTACAATTGGTCGCAAGGCAACCCAAATATCTTTTCATAGCTTGGGCTTACGTAGACCACTTGGTTGGGCTCTATGGTGGCGATCCAAAATACCGCGTTGATGTTTTCAACCAACAATTGAAAATACTCTGCGCGTTCGGATAAATTGGCAGGGCCTGAATTCTGGTTAGGAGATATAGCGCGCATAAAAATTTACTATAATATAAATCCATATGAATGTAAACAATGTGAAAACTAGTTTTGGCACCGACAAGATCGCCCGCATTTGCGGGGTCACTCGCCCCACGATTGGAGATTGGATCAAACGGGGAAAATTACGCTCCTACAAAACAGTTGGTGGACATAACCGCGTTTGGATTAACGATTTGGTTGAATTTTTAACGGGTCAAGGGATTGCGGTCCCTGACTACCTAAAGGTAGTGACCCATCCCTTAATTTTGCTGGTGGAAGATAGCGCGGCGACCGTAAGGCTGATGAAATCTTTTATCGCTGGACTGGACCCGGAAGCGCAGGTTCAAGTTGTCAATAACGGATTTGACGCTGGCGCTGTTGTTGAGCAGGTTAGGCCCGATTTAATTGTGTTGGATGTTTATCTTCCCGGGATCAACGGCGTTCAAGTCTGCGAGTCCATTAGAAAAAATATAAATTTAAAACAAGTTAAGATATTGGCCGTCAGCGGTAAAGATACGTTGAATACCCGGAAATCTATGCTGGCTGCGGGCGCGGACGCTTTTTTGGCCAAACCCTTTTCGTCCGCTTTGTTTTCCGAGTACTTGCAAAGGTTCCTGCCCAAAAAAATCGCATACCTCCAAAGTTAAAACAACCGTTCAACTCTTGTAAACTTTTCTATATCCTGATATATGTTTAATGCAGGGTAACCAATGAAAATTAAATGGCCTTCTTTAAAATTTCCGGCGTTGCCCGGAAAAATAAAAATATTGCTGGTTATTTTTTTAATTAGCGCTGCGCTGTTGGCCGCCGCCGGGTACGGTTTTTGGAAATATATCGATAAACCGTTGCCGGAGATGGACCGCGCGGCCTTGGGAGACGCGTTTTCAAATCCTCATTTAGAGGATTTGGGGCTCGTTAAATTTGTTCCGCAAGGAGCGGGTAACGTTGTTGCGGTCAGTCAAATATACCGATGGGAAGAAATTGTAAAGGGATCTAACCTGTTTAAACATTTTGAGCTTTACTGCTCTTCGGTGCAATCAAGGGCGGAACAAGAGTTGGGAATAAGCCCGAAAAAGATCGATAAGGAACCGTTCAGTTTAAAAAAATATGTTGGAGACCGGATGGCGATAGCGACTTATCCGACCCAAAGCACGCAAAGCGTTCCGGGAGTCTTGATCCTAATCCAAGTGCCGGCCAAATTCAATTTGGCCAACACCCCCTTGCAGCCTTTTTTAGGCTTCTTGAAACCCGAGGTCCATCGTTTTTATACGCTTTACTCCATTAATCCTTTTACGATTGTCGTGCCAGCGTCAGCGGCAAAAGAAAAAATTCTAATTGCCGGAAGCAGCACAGAAACTGTTAACGCCGCCATAAGCTTGGTTTATGGGTCCTTGATACCGGCGATGAGCATGGCTGAAATCAACTGGGTTAAGTCCGGGTCCAAATATTTGTCCGTCGACGCGATGGTTCATCTCTATACCCAAGAAGGGGGATTTAATAAGTCCGGAGAAAAAATAAAGGACCATTATTTTGATTGGAACGTGGATCAATTGCAATGGAAAAATGGAATTGTTTTTTCCGGATTTAGCCATTTGCACCCTGACGCTGATCCTGAATTCCGCAAAGCCCTTCTAACCGGACCAGCGCAATTAAACGTTCTGGGATTGCTGCCGCCCGGCGGCTACATGAAATTTGCCAACAATGCTTTTTATCCTAAAGTCGCGCTCAGAAGCTTAAACAGCAAGCTGGCGGAACGCGGGAAAAGCGTTGCGGTTATAAATGAACTTTTAAATATGGACTGGAGCATAATTGAAAGGGAATTGGGCAGAGAGTCTGCGGTAGAAATTACCGAACTCAATAAGACCGGAAACGAATTTAAGTTTGAATTTAGCGGGGTCTGCAAATTGAACCGGCCGCGGAAAGCAAAGTATTTCATGAAAAAGGCTTTGGAAATAGTGGCGGAAAAAGTGAAGT
>JAHFBY010000411.1 GCA_023249835.1 Elusimicrobiota bacterium
TAGATCCCAGCGCAATCTGGAGGGAAACGCCAGCGGAACTACCGCAAAAAAAAACCGGGTGGATTTTTTTAGCGGCAGGTGGAATTGTTTTTACGTTATTGTCCATGGTTGAATCGCGCTCTCTGCGCATGGGTCCTTTGGTAATGGGAGTGACGCTGTTGGCGAGCGCGGCCATTTATTTTGCAGCGCGGCGCTTTTTGCCGCTTTTAGCGCGCAGCCGTTTATTAACGGCAAGCTTTAGCGCGCGGCACGGACTGGCCAATTTAATGCGTCCGGGACTGCGCCCTTACGCCTCGATATTGGCCTTGGGCCTTGCGGCTTTTTTGTTGGGGGTGATCGCAATTTATCAACACTCGCTTGTGCGCGAGTTGGACCTCTCCGGCTCTTTGCGCCGTGCCCCTAGTTTTTTCGTTATTGATATTCAAGACGATCAAAAAGAGCCCTTTGTTTCATTCTTGTCCGCCCACAACGTCTCTGATTACCGCTTGAGTCCCATGGTTAAAGCCAGGTATCGCGGCATTGAAGGGGGGGAGATCAAACCGGTAAATTCGTCCACTCGCGAGGAGGAAGAAAATAGGCAGATGCAAAATCGCGAGCAGAATTTAAGTTTTCGCGATGAACTGGGCGAAGACGAGACCTTGATAAAAGGAAAATGGATGCGACCGGAGAGTTCGGAGCTGGAAGTTTCCTTAGAGGAATGGTTTGCCAAACGACTCAACGCCAAGATGGGACAAACCTTGTTGTTTGACGTATTGGGCGTTCCCATCCGTGCTAAAGTGACCAGCATTCGCAAAGTCGCCTGGAACAGTTTCTTGCCCAATTTTTTTATTCTCATGACGCCGAGCGGTTTAGAGAACGCGCCCAAAAACTGGGTGAGCGCGATGGTCGCAGGTCCGGGATTAGACCGGGCGCAATTGCAAATGGATTTAATTGAAACTTTTCCCAACCTAACGCTCTTTGACGTAGAAGCGGGCGTGGCAAAAATAATTCAAATGATTGCGCGCATTACTTGGGCTATCCGCTTTATCGCCTTGTTTGCTCTCTTAGCAGGAACCGCTGCGCTCATTGGCATGGCTCTTTGCGGCTCACGCGCGCGGCGCGCAGATACGGTGCTATTAAAGGTTTTAGGCGCGAACCAAGGGCTGCTCTTAAAAACAATTGTCGTAGAGTTTGGCTCTTTGGGTTTAATCTCCGCTTTTCTAGGGTTGGCATTGTCCGTGTTAATTGGCTGGCCGCTGCTGGTTTTGGTGCTTGATGTGGAAGTTGTGATCCCGTGGATAGAACTGCCGTTATTGTTGTTGCTATTGACCGCGTTATGCGCTATCACTGGATTATTATCTTGCGGCGCTGGAACCAAAGCCAAACCTTGGGAAGCGTTGCGTTATAATGTATGACAAATAAAAAACATATTGTTGTGGTGGGCGGGGGAATCAGCGGATTGGCGGCGGCGCACCGCGTTTTGGCTATTGCCAGAGAGCGTTCCGCGCTAATAGAGTTGACCCTCTTGGAAAAAAGCGCGCGCCTGGGCGGGATTATTGAAACCCGCAAACATGGCGCAGCCACTATGGAGCTAGGACCGGACTCTCTGTTTACAGAAAAGCCTTGGGGTTTGGACCTTTGCCAACGGATGGGACTTGAACCGGAGCTGATTAGGACCCAACCGTCCTCTCGCCGCAGCGCGATTTGGCTGAACAATAAATTGCATCCTGTGCCGAAAGGCTTTTATTTGCTGGCTCCTTCCCGGTTTTTACCCTTTGCTTTTTCTTCACTCTTGAGCGTGCGCGGAAAAATTCGAGCCTTGATCGAACCGTGGGTGCGGGCTAACCCATCGGCAGAAGATGAGAGCCTCGCCTCTTTTGTGCGCCGCCGGTTAGGTCAAGAAATGCTCGAACGCATGGCGCAGCCCATGGTTAGCGGCATTTACTGCGCAGATCCAGAAAAGTTGAGCTTGCAAGCGACTTTTCCCCGATTTTTACAATTGGAAAAAGAGCACGGCAGCATATTGCGCGGGCTCATGTTTAAAAACCAGGCGACACCGGCGGAAAACCTCGCTTCCGGGCCCCGTTATTCTTTATTTGTGTCTTTTAAAGATGGGATGGAAACTTTAATCAAAAAGCTTGAGGCGCAAATGCCGGTTGACTCTATTCGGTTAGGGACGGAAACTTTTAGTATTGAGCGCGCCGACCGTAAATGGCGCTTGCAACATTCTCAAGGCGAAATCTTGGCCGACGGTGTTATATTAGCGATTCCAGCCTATGTTGCGGGCGCGCTATTGGCTAAGGTTGCACCGGATTTGGCGCAAGGGTTAAACTCTATTCCTTATCATAGCAGCGCAACTGTCAACCTGCTTTATAAAAATAACGATCTAAAGCGTCCGTTAATGGGCGCAGGTTTTGTGGTTCCGGCCATTGCGGGTAAATGTTTGATCGGCTGTTCGTTTAGCAGTAATAAATATGCGGGCCGGGCGCTTCCCGGCTATACGCTGCTGCGCGTTTTTTTA
>JAHFBY010000064.1 GCA_023249835.1 Elusimicrobiota bacterium
ATTGTAGCCGCAAAGGCGAGATACGGGTTAGCATCGGCTCCGGGCATGCGGTTTTCAATCCGGTAGCCGGCTCCCCTGCCCACCACCCTAAACCCGCAAGTACGGTTGTCGTGGCCCCATACGATTTTCGTGGGCGCGAAAGAGCCCGCTTGATAACGTTTATAAGAGTTCACATAAGGAGCAAAAAAAATAGAAAACTCCTGGGCCAGCGCCATTTGTCCCGCTAAAAAATGTTTGAAGGTTTGCGAAGATCCTTTTTTCTTTTCATCCCAAAAAAAGTTCTTTTTACGCGACCGGTCCCAGAGGCTGGTATGGATGTGGCAGGAAGAACCGGCGCTTGTGGTTGAGTATTTGGCCATGAACGTAACCGCAGCGCCCCTTAAATACGCGATCTCTTTAACGCCGTGTTTATAGACGCTATGGCGGTCGGCCATCTCAAGTGAGTCCGAATAGCGCAGGTTGATTTCATTTTGTCCCGCTCCCCACTCGCCTTTGGAAAACTCAACCTCCACTCCGGCTTGGCTCATTGCGTTTCTGATTTCACGGATAATGGGTTCGTCAAAGCTCGTTTGCAAGATATGATAATCTTCAATGTAGTTGCCCGCAGTTTCTAAGTTCTGGTAATGTTTTTGTTGAGCGCTCGCAAAGGTTTCCTTAAATAAGTAAAATTCAAGTTCCGACCCCATCATAACGGAAAAACCCAACTTGTTCGCTTTTTCGATTTGGCGCTTAAGGATCGTTCGGGGCGCGATTTCAATGGCGCGCCCGGTCTCCTCCACAAGGTCGCAAATGACCAGCGCGGTTTTTTCGAGCCAAGGAATTAGTCTTAATGTATTAAAATCCGGCATTAGGTGAAAGTCGCCATACCCCTTATCCCAACTCGCAAAATCATATCCCTGCACCGGCTCCATTTCCACATCCACCGTGAGGAGGTAATTGCAAGCTTCCAAACCATGTTCTGCGGCGTGATCAATAAAATATTTTCCAGTGACCCTTTTTCCCACCAAACGTCCCTGCATATCAGGAAAAACCGTGAGAACGGTGTCGCATTCATTGCGCAGAATTAATTTTTTAAGCTCTTGGATTTTCAACATGGACATTGTAATACAATTTCGCCCTAGATATAACCGAAACGACCTGTTTTGTCAAGTGATTTATAATCATTTCCTGGACAAAAATATTATTTTTTGATATCTTAATTAAATTCAAAGGCGCAATGAAAAAACCTTCTTCCAATAAGCCTTACAGTGCAGACCGCAAACCAATATTTCGGCTCGATAAGAAAAGCTTCCTATTCCTGACCCTATGCGGACTGGCCCTATATCTTTCGCAAATGCATATGATTCTAACCACCCACCTGAAAAATGGAGAATTTTTAACGGCCAATTATCATATCATGGAAGAAGATTTTTTCCACCCGCGGCTTCAACTGCTTCGGTCCAGGGAAAACTTGGACAAGGTCGTATCTACCGGAAAAACGCAACTTGAAAAAATTATCTTGCTCCGGCATTGGAGCCATGAACAGTGGAGCGGCGGCAACAATAATTTTTATTATCCCCCCTGGGACGCGGTAGAGATATTAGACTTGTCCCGGAGTTGCCATAATTTAGCGTTTTGCGCCCAATATGCGATAGTTTTTTTACAAGCCTGCCAATCCCTGGGGATACACGCCCGCTACATTGACCTCCCGGGACACTTTGTCGCCGCAGTCTGGTCAGACGATTACAATCAATGGGTTGTCATGGATCCAACCGCCGACATACATTATGAAAAAGATGGAATTCCCCTAAAAGGGCGCGCCCTTTGTAAAGCTTATTGGAAAAACGACGTGCAAGGCATTTATAAAGTTGACTCGAATGGCATTAAAACTCAAATTACCCGCAATGAACTATTTCTCTACCGAAAATACTCCATTCTACTGCGCTCAGACCAGCTCACCCACCCGGTAAACATCGTTCACAACGGCGTAAAAAAAACTTTACTGCACCAACCGAACTACCACGATTACCCGCACGTAGGCCCAGACAGCCTCGAAATTAGAACAGACGTGTTGGCGTGGAAACAACCCGGCGCAAGCGAGTTTTTTACGGACAGGGAAATGAGCGACGACCCCGATGATTTTAGACACGTTGAAAATCAAACCCTCATCTTCATCGCGAAACAAGATAAATCAAAAGGGCTCGTTAAAATCAAATTGGAGGCAGAAAACTCGCCTACTTTCAAGACATTTCAAGTCAACATTGACCACAAAGGATGGATAGGAAGCAACGATAAAGTGCTTTGGAAATTACATCCCGGGTTTAACAAGCTCTTCGCCCGGATCCTGACCAAATATGGCTGGCAATGTCCGGAAAGCGCCATCACGCTATTTTACAAGTAACTTTGGCTTAAAACATGAAGGAATCTGCCCATAGGACGCCCTAGAAAAAATAAAAAGTTCAAAAAATGCTTGACATATTTTTATAGAACATATAAGATATAGAAAATACGTTGAAGTATTTTTGAAGTTATAATGATTGCAAGGGCAATGTAGCCCCGACAATTTAAAGCCGTAAAAGGCTTCTAAATCATTTGTCGGGGTTTTTTTATTTTATCGAACAAAGCAGTTAAATAGAAACAGGAGGTTAAAATGGGTACAACAACCACATCAGGTTGGGCGGTGTTTTGGTTCACCTTAGGGTTTACAACTCTGGGCACTGCGCCTATCGGCGGCGGAATATTTAGTTTGCTGGCCGGCGGCGCCATGATTATTTATTCGGGGGTTTTATTCAAATCGGCCCGCACGAAGGAGGAAGCATGAGAATCGTTGGATTATTATTTGCGTTAGGCGGTTGGTTAATCGCGATGTCCGGTCTTTTTATGACCACATCGAACATGGGTCGCGGCCTGTTTGCTTGCGTTGGGATCATCGTGAGCATAGCGGGCAGTTTGGGTTTTATCAATAAGTTTTATCAAGCCCAAGCCATTTGGAAGAAATAATAAGGAGGAGATTATGAATTCATTAAAAATTAAATTACAAATCCTCCTGGCCTTTATGGGGATCATTGTATTGGTTCAATTTTCGACCCCCTTAATGGCGGTTGAGGAAAAAACGCAAGTAGCCGTGGTTCCTGCTCCGGTGAATTTAACGGATAAGGATTTAACCGGCATCACTGGCCCTAATAAGGACGACATTACGGCTAAAGGCGATCCGGGCGCAGAAATGACTGGAACCGTGAACGACGTGACGATTGCAGACGCAAAAAAAGGTTTGACCTTGGCCGACATGGCCAATCAAATTGGTCAAAACAAGATCGCTATCAACTTCGTTTGGACTCTGATCTGCGGATTTTTGGTTATGTTTATGCAGGCAGGGTTTGCGATGGTTGAAACCGGACTGATCCGAGCAAAAAATGCCAACCATACGATGATGATGAACTTCATGGTATACGGCTTGGGTTTATTTGCCTATTGGGTTTGCGGTTTCGCGATTCAAATGGGCGGGTGCGGGCCGATCGCTAATTTAGGCGGCGCTTATCCATTAAACGCCGAAAAAGTGGTTAACTTATTCGGCAAGCCTTGGGGCGTGTTTGGAACCAAAGGATTCTTTTTGTCCGGTTCCACTTATGACGTGAGCGTTATGGTGATGTTTTTGTTCCAAATGGTATTCATGGACACCACCACAACCATTGTCACGGGCTCTTGCGCGGAACGCTGGAAATATTCGGCATTTTGCGTATCTACCCTTGGATTGGGAGCCATTATCTATCCCCTGTTCGGCAACTGGGCTTGGGGTTGCGGATGGCTTTCGCAGTTGGGAGTTAACTTCGGTTTAGGCCATGGGTACTGCGATTTCGCCGGTTCCGGCGTTGTCCATTCCGTAGGCGGAATTACAGCGTTGGCAGCAGCCATGATCATTGGTCCCAGGATTGGTAAATACAATCGGGACGGTTCGCCCAACGCCATTCCCGGCCATGATTTAACTTACGTGCTCTTGGGCTGTTTCATCCTTTCCTTTGGTTGGTTCGGATTCAACCCCGGCAGCACTTTAGGTGCTTCCGGCAACGGCGCGCTGCGAATCGGCAGCGTGGCAGTCAACACCATGTTGGCGGGCTGCACCGGCGGATTTGCGGCTCTTTTCTATATGTGGCTGCGTTACGGCAAGCCGGACGCTTCTATGGCGGGCAATGGGTTGCTCGCGGGCTTAGTCGCGATCACTGCTCCCAGCGGATTCGTTACTCCTTTAGCTTCGGCTGTTATTGGCTGGGTAGGCGGAATTTTGGTCTGCCTCGGAGTTGAATATTTTGACCGAGTTGCCAAAATTGACGATCCTGTTGGAGCCATGTCTGTGCACGGCATCAACGGATTGTGGGGCGTTTTGGCAGTGGGCTTATTTGCCGATGGTCGCAGCAATTATGGCGGTAGTTGGAACGGCGTTAGCGGCAACGTTACCGGTCTATTTTACGGAGACGCGGGCCAGTTAGTAGCTCAGCTTATCGGCATTGCTACGTTGCTGGGCGTTGTGTTCAGCATATCCTTTGTTTGGAATTGGGTCATTGACATTGTCATTGGTCAGCGCGTCAACGCTAAAACCGAACTTGCGGGATTGGATATTCCAGAAATGGGCGCTGTGGCTTACCCTGATTTTCAGCTTAAGGCCAGCGAGTACGGAGTGAGCGAATCGTCTTATGAAAGCGCTACCGTAAAAAACTAGGAGGAGGCTTTATGAACGGAACATTAGCAGTTGGAGTGATCTCCATCGTATTATTTATCGGAATTGCTGTGGTTAAATCCGGAAAAAATATTTTCGGGTAAAGGAGCGTCTATGAAGCAAATCTCATGTGTTATTAGGCCGGAAAAACTCGACGCAGTTACGGAGGCTCTTAATAAGGAGCACGTAGTCGGGATGACGGTCTCGGATGTGCGCGGGTTCGGCAGGCAAAAGGGCAAGGTGGAACATTACCGAGGCGATGCCTATACGATCCGGTTCATCCAGAAAGTGAAAATTGACATCGTTGTGCAGGATCAAGACGAGGAGAAGGTCATGACCGCCATTTCAGAGGCTGCCAGGACTGGAAACGTAGGGGATGGAAAAATATTCATCACCAGCGTTTCTAACGCCATGCGGATCCGCACTGGAGAAAAAGGAACGAGCGCGCTGTAAATAAAAATTGAACCCATCTGCTTTTTAGTTTGAAAAGTATCCAAAGAAAATCTGGAACTTATTCAAACTAAAAAGGCAGGGTGGTTCAACCGGGTAAAAAACCTATGGACTCAACGATTGAAAAAGACGCAGACACTCCGCAGATTCTTGAAAACAACAGGAACAGTAAACCTTCAATAAAACTGATCACTTGTATTATCAGGCAAGAAAAACTAGACCCGGTTAAAGATTCTTTGAACCATTTAAACCTCGTTGGGGGAATGACCGTGACAACCGTGCGCGGGTTTGGCCGTCAAAAGGGCATGGTTGAACACTATCGGGGAGAAGAAGTTAATGTGCGTTTCATTGATAAGGTTAAACTAGAATTAGCGGTATCCAGCGATGACGTCGATGACGTCGTTGAAACGATCCAGAAAAACGCCTCGAGCGGTCTGGTTGGCGACGGCAAAGTGTTTATCTCGGATATTCAAGAGGTGATGCGGATCAGGACCGGAGAAAAAGGGATCAGCGCGCTGTGAATCAAAAAAGCAACGAGGTCATTTTAGGTATGCTGGAACAGGGCCACAACCTCTTAAGAGAGGGCCGTTATGAAGAAGCGATAGAGTCTTTCACCTCTTGTCTGGCGGTAAATCCAGAAACATCGCGAGCTTATAATGGTCGCGCTCAAGCGCACTTTAGGCTGCAAAAATGGCCGGAAGCATCCGCTGATTTTGCCCGAGCCAAGGAACTAAGTCCCGTTGACAAGGAAAGCTGGCTGGGTTTGGGCATGAGCCTGGCGCTAGAGAACAAAATTTACGAGGCCATCGATGTGCTCGAAGAAATGTTGAAACATTTCCCCGCTTTTGTCCGAGGACATATTCAACTTGGCCAGCTCCAATATAAATTGTGCGCAACCGCCAAAGGTAAAGAGCAGCTGAATTTAGCCTTAGCCAACAAACCCTCTTTGGCGGAAAGAAAGATCATCGAACAAGTTTTAAAGGAAGAAAAAATACTGGATCAAAAGCGATACTACCGTCCGGACTTTGCGGCTCTAAACAAAGGGGATCAAGGTCTTTTAGTTAAATTTTTATATCTGTTCGGATTTCACAAGAAAAGATAAAATGTCCCTCAATTTTGAAAAAAGTAGGTTCCGTACTTTCATGTTTTGGCTGGGGAGCTATACCTTTATCAGCGCAGTTCTTTTTTTCTACGGCAAACTTCCGATATTACCCATTGCAATGTCCGGATTGATAACGCTTGCGATCACGCTGTTCCGCATTAAAAAAAACCGTCCCGCCGACAAATAAGTTAAACTTAGTCCTTCTTTGATTTTAATATAATACGGGATAAATATGGCCTTGATCAGCTTGCAGGATATTTCATTAGTTCTTAACCATACGACATTGTTTAACGCTTTGTCGCTGCAGCTTAACTCCGGAGAGCGGGTCGCGCTGCTTGGCCGCAACGGCGCAGGCAAAACTACTTTAATGAAAGTGATCGCGGGTCTCACCTCCATAACGAGCGGGGAAGTGATTTACCAAAAAGGGGTGAGCATCGCGCACCTGCCGCAGGAAGTGCCCGCACATATTTCCGGAACCGTGTTTGAGCTCGTGCTCTCTGGCCTAGGCGGACGGGCGCAACTGTTGGCCGACTATCACGAGGTCAACGCTAAGCTGCAAACCGAGTGCACCCCCCAACTCCTGCAAAAGTTAGACCGCGTGCAAGAAGAGATGGACCGGAGCAACGGTTGGGAAACGCAGCGCCAAATTGAAACCGTCATCTCCCAAGTGCAGCTTGATCCAGAAGGAAAACTGGAACAGTTTTCTGGCGGTCAAAAACGGCGGGCGCTGTTGGCCAAAGCCCTCGTCAATGACCCCAATGTTTTGTTGTTGGATGAACCTACCAACCATTTAGACTTGGAATCTATCCAGTGGCTGGAAGACTATTTACAAAAATATTCCGGCGCTATTTTCTTTGTCACCCACGACCGCATGTTCATGAGCCGAATGGCCACGAAAATTTTAGAGCTGGATCGGGCTAAGCTTTTTGGTTGGGAATGTAATTACCCTACTTTCCTCGAACGGAAAGAATCGGCTTTGGAGAACGAAGCCAAAGAGCGCGAACTCTTTGACAAAGTATTGGCCAAGGAAGAAATTTGGGTACGCCAAGGGGTTAAAGCTCGCCGCACGCGCAGCGAAGCGCGCGTGCAAGCCTTGCTGAAACTCCGCGAACAAAAAAGAGCGGAGCGTAAAGCCATGGGCAAAGTCAAAATGACTTTACAAGACGCGGCAAAATCTGGAGACCTCGTGATCAAAGCCCAAGGGATCACTCACGCTTATGGACCCAAACATTTGCTGGATAATTTTTCCTGCCAAATCATGCGCGGGGACAAAATTGGTTTGATCGGCGCCAATGGTTGCGGAAAAACCACTCTCATCCGCATCCTCTTGGAACAAACCCCGCCGCAAGCGGGCCAAGTGGTTCACGGCACTAACTTGGAAATAGCTTATTATGACCAACTGCGCGAACAGTTGGACTTAGACCTTACCGTGCAACAAAACGTCAACGGGGAAAACCATCACGTAACTATCAACGGCCAACCTCGTCACGTCATCGGCTATTTACAGGATTTTTTATTTTCGCCCGAACGAGCGCGGACTCCGGTCAAGCTGCTCTCCGGGGGAGAAAGAAACCGGCTCTTGCTCGCGCGATTGTTCACCAAGCGCTTTAACGTTTTAATTATGGACGAGCCTACCAACC
>JAHFBY010000412.1 GCA_023249835.1 Elusimicrobiota bacterium
GTTGGATATTCTCGTTTTAACGCCGGGAGAAGTTTCCAGAAGGCTGCGAAACTTTGATCCCTTCTTAGAAGATATCATCAAACATGGCAAACTCCTCTACCAAAAAACCCGGTGATTTTAAACCTTGGATCGCAAAAGCGGAAGCAGATTTTGAAGCCGCAAAAATATTAGCTCGTTCATGCAAGCCGGGTATGCCCGACCTTGCCTGCTATCATTATCAGCAATGCGCTGAAAAGTATTTAAAAGCATACCTTACCTTTCATCGCATCCAGTTTCCCAAAACGCACGATTTAGAAAACTTATTAAATTTATCCCTGCCTGCTGATCCGTTAATAAATGCACTCCAACCCAATATCGCCTTCTTAAACCCATACTCTGTAACGGCTCGTTATCCAGGGGAAGAGGTCCCTGTTTCAGAATCAAAGAAAGCATTAAAGCATATTAAGTCTTTGCGTAAATTTTTAAGAGATCGATTAAGCCTGTAAAAATATTTTCTGGAGCGAATTATAGCTGTCCAGTTGAAATTTAAATATAACGATTTCTACAGCGGCAGAGGCTTTGAAAGTTTCCCGAAAAACACTTTCCCAAATAGTCAATGAACGCGGGCCGGTCACTACGTTAATGGCCTTGCGCCTGTCCAAAGTTTTTAACACTAGCCCTGAACTCTGGTGCAACCTGCAACGCAACTATGACCTTTGGCAAGCATCTCAAGACCCGTATGTATTGAAATTTCGTTGAGATAAGACTTAATATTATTGCTGCACAACGTAGAGGATGTGGGCTTGGATTTCGTTTGCTAAGGCTTCAGTATGGTTGGTTTTGACCAGCTCTACCAGAGATGCTAAGCTGTGCAGTAGTTCGTTGGGAACCGAGGTTTGCCAATGCGCAGTGTCCCAGGCGTAGGCGAGCGAAACGGCGTTGCCCGCTTTAGTTTTGATCGCGGCCAGAGCTTTTTGGGGATTTTTTTCTGCGGCCACAATATCTGCCCGGTACTCTATTCCCTGCTCTAGGGCGAATTGGATCAATTCCTCACGTGTGAGGGTATTCGCTTTCCAGAGCGAACAACACTTTCCCCCCGTTTTCCGCCAAGGGCGCTTTTTGTTTTAATGCGAAACTAATTAAACAAGGGTATTGTGTCCCCGGAATTCCCCAATGTGCCCCCATACCTTGAAAATCCCCCCTTTCGCGGGTATATTTAAGATTGAAATATCAACCTAATGAAAATTTTAACAAGTTTACGTATTGGCGTCAGATACGGGCTCTTGGCTGCGTTTTTATTTGCGGTTATAGCGCCGCCGTACGCGCAAGCTTCGTTGCAGGAGGCGAAGCACTCTCGCGCTTTAGTGTGGGAAGAGCGGCGAAGCGCGCAAGAGTCCGCGCGCCAACAAGAGCGGGTTGTTGCAACGCGGGCCAAGGAAACGCTGGAGGTGGCCTGGCTAACGCCGGACGTTTTAGGAAACCGGGCTTGGGAAAGTTTTTCCCCGCGTTCGCAGGCGGAGGGCTCTTTAGCCGCGGGCCAAAAGACGGTGAAGTTGTTGCCGGGGTTTTTAAAAACGCTGTCGCCTGCGGTGGCGCGGATCGCGGGCTGTTGGATCCCGGAAACCTGGACCGCCCAAAAATTGCTGGTGGTGCAGGTCCAAGACGCGCACGAACAGTTAAACGCGCAGCAAAACATCGCTTCCGTCCTTCGATCCCTCAATAGCGCCGGGCAAAAGAGCTGGGTTGGGTTAGAAGGAGCGCAAGGAGCGCTTGAGCTTAAAGCCTACCATTCTTTTCCGGTCCCCTCGCTATTAAATAAAGTTGCGGACTATTTGCTTAAAAGCGCGCTGATTTCCGGCGCGGAACGAGCGGCCATGAACCCTGCGGACTCTTCTTGCCTGCAATTTTGGGGAGTGGAAGAGCGGGCCGCTTATGCGGAACATCTGCAGGCGTTTAAAAACACTATTCCCTATGAAGATGAGTTCAAACGCTTAACGGATTTCTGGCTCAAGCTGGCGCAAGAGCAGGCGCGGGAAAAGCTGTTGCCGCAACTCTCCAAACTAATTGAATCGCGGGCGCGTTACGATCAAGGCGAACTGGGTTTAGAGGTTTATGCCCGGGAGCTGGCAGAGCAGTCTTTGCCCGATCCCAACTCCATTTTGCTCCGCTTCCTGAACGCCCAAAAAGTGGAGAAGGGACTAGATGAGCAAAAAGTTAAGCGGCAACAGCAGGGGTTGTACCGGTTTCTGGCGGAAAAGCTCTCACCCGCTGAGCTCAAGTCCCTGGCCGAGGTGAGCCTGGCCTACAAGATCGGACGCATCAGCCCGAGCGCGTTTTACGGTTACGTCCAAACCCTGTGCTCGGAGAAAAAGGTAGCGTTAAAAAACTGGGAGGCGCTGAACAGTTATATCCAATACGTGATCGACTCCCAAAAGTTTAGTCCTGCGGAGTTGTGGAAAGAATTAAAACAAGCCGAAGAGCGCTCCTTTTCCCGCTGGATCCGCAGCGGCTCCG
>JAHFBY010000413.1 GCA_023249835.1 Elusimicrobiota bacterium
ATGGAAACTTATGAGGAGAGGGTGGACCACGTGCTCAAATTGCGCGATCTCCAAGATAAGACCGGAGGCTTTCTTTCTTTTATTCCCTTAGCTTATCAGCCGGGCAAAACTAAAGTGGCGGACCGCCAGACTTCGGCAATAGACGATTTAAAGACTATCGCCATCTCTCGTATTCTTCTGGACAACTTTAAACATATCAAGTCCTACTGGGTTACGATGGGAGAAGAGACCGCGTCCATGGCCCTGCATTTTGGCGCGGACGATTTAGACGGCACTATCGGTGAAGAAAAGATTATGCACGCAGCGGACGCGGAAAGTCCGTTCTGTATGGCCAAAGAAAGGTTGGAGAGTCTGATTCGCTCAGCGCGCCGCGAGCCCCTGGAACGGGACGCCTTATACCACACTTTTGACCCTGTTGCGGCAGCGTAATGAAAAAAGATATTTTGCGCGTGGCGCAAATTCCCTATATCAATTCCCTGCCTTTTTATTGGCCTTTAAAAAGAAAGGTTAAGCATCAACTTAAAAGCGGTATGGAACTATGTTGGATTAAGGCGACGCCTAGAGAGATGGGGGAACTCGCCCGCAAGAACGCTATTGACGCGGCTCCTTTATCATTATTGGACGCTATTTCATTAGAGCCTCGTTTTGAACCGCTCTGGGACTTAGGAATATCGGTAAAGGAGGCGGCAGGCAGCGTTTTGTTGTTTTCAAAATGTAGCGCGCAAAACCTTTCTGGACGAACTGTACGCATAACCACTGACACCGTTACCTCAGTTCAATTATTAAAATGTATTCTGGAGTTTCGCTTTTCTGTGCGTCCCCGATACTTTTATGGACGCACTCATGCCCAGGCTGAGGCAGTGCTCTTGATCGGGGACCAGGCGTTAAAAGCTAAAAATAATTCTGAGTGGATAAAAAAATATCCCCATATGCTGGATTTAGGTGAAGCTTGGAAACGCTGGCAAAACCTGCCCTTTGTGTTTGCTCGCTGGATGATACGCTCAGAGCTTTCCAAACAAACCAAAGTGGAACTCTACGACTGGCTTTTGCAAAATATACGCCGCTTCTCTATTAATGATCAAAGCGTTCCAGCGCAAGGATTTTGCGAACGTAAAGGCCAATTTTCAATTAATAATTATTTAGCGCTGTTCAATTATAATTTAGGGAAAGAGGAATTAAAAGCAATTTCTCGTTTTCATAAATTGGCTTCCTCTTTACCTCGGGGAGAAAACATATAATGGTTAACGGTATGCGTTCCTGGCGCAGAGGTTTGAGCGAACAAGCCTTGGCAACGGTTGTGATGGCAGTTTACAATAAACCGCGGGAACTCAAACTCTGTTTGGAAGCTTACCGGAGACAATCCATTTTAAATTCGAGCCCGCAAGGTTTTGAACTGCTCTTGGCAGACGACGGGTCAAGTCCGGAAATTGAAGAAATTTTTGCCGAGTTTTCGCGATCAGTCTCATTTCCCACGCTCTATTTGCGCCAGGATGATAATGGCTGGGGGAAGTTAAGGATGTTAAACTGGTCGGTGATTGAGTCCTTTTGTCCGATTATCATCTTTACCGATGGAGATTGTTTGCCGCATCGAAATTTTGTTTCGGCGCACTTGCGGCATTTAGAGGAAGGGTTTGTTTCCTGCGGACGGCGAGTTGACATGATGGAGTCTTTAGCATCCAAATTTTGCGTTGTTGACTTAAAGGCTGGAAAGCTAGAGTCATGGCAGTGGATTTTAAGGCATATTTTAGATGGTGGCGCGGAGTTTGGAGAGCAGGGCCTTTATTTGCCGGCCCATTTGGTCCGCGCATTAACTTTTTTTTCAAAAAATAAAACGCCAACACTAGTGGGCTCTAATTTCTCTTTACACAAAAAATGGCTGTACGAATTGAACGGGTTCGATGAGACGTTTCGGACCCCCGGCTTGGGTGAAGACACAGATATTGAACGACGCATGAAAAAGATAGGATTAAAAATGAAGTGGGTCACTTACCGCGCCATTCAATTTCACCTGTGGCATCCGCTGCAAGTGGTGGGAGAAACATCACATCGCACTTATGAAGAACTCAAAATAAAAGATAACGATAAAGCTTTGATCGGGTTAAACGAGTTGCAAGCGATATTGTAGTTCCCTGAGGATGGCGGCGCAGAATTTAATAGATTTTATGTAACTATTCAGGTTAGTCATTCCCCGCTAGGGCAATGACGAGACCTGAGTAGTTACAAGTTTATTTAGATTTTGCGGCAAGTGGTTCGGTGGAGCGAGGAAAGCCGCAGATACTCCCGACTTCGTCAGTTAAACGTGTATTTTTAGGGTTTCATCGAGAGAGCGGTTGGGCTAAATGCTAAAATGTGGTGACAACAATATTGCGGAATACTGCCATATTTATTGACATAAGAAAGAACAAGTTGTGTAATGGTGAATATGTTTCTTCGCCAAAGCAAATCTCGCGGGCATACCTACCTTAAAATCGTTCGGAGTTACCGTTCTGC
>JAHFBY010000414.1 GCA_023249835.1 Elusimicrobiota bacterium
GTTTTAACTCAAGACAAAATGTTAGCCGAATATTTTGAGCGCGCCTGCGCAATCTTAAGCAAAACTTACGATAAGGCAACCAGCGCCAAATCGCTTTCCAACTGGCTTACCTCTGAACTTTTAGGACGGTTAAACAATCAGGGAAAAACTATACGGGAGTCTCCGGTAAAGGAACCGGCGCTGGCAGAATTAGTGGGCCTCATATTAAGCAATGCTATTTCCGGAAAAAGCGCCAAATCCGTTTTTGATGAAATGTGGTCTAGCGGCAAAAGCGCCGGCGTAGTGGTTCAAGAAAAAGGCTGGGGTCAAGTTTCAGATTCAGAGCTCATCGAAACTTGGGTCCTAGAAGCGATCCGCCAAAACCCCAAAGCCGCCGAAGAAGCGCGCAACGGCAAGGAACGCGCTCTGGGGGCATTAGTGGGCATTGTTATGAAACTCTCAAGAGGCCGCGCTAATCCTACTCTGGTTAACAGTCTATTGAACAAAAAAGTTTTAAATAAAGGTTGACATGTCCAAGAGAAATTTGTATTTTGAGCTCTGAAATAAGTCTAATGAAATGAGAACGAATCTATGACCAAAGCGATACATTTTGGCACTGCCGGCTGGAGAGCGATCCTAGCTCAAGATTTCACCTACGATAACGTGCGCATTGTTGCCCGCGCGATTGCCGACCATTTGCGCGCTGAAAAGCTTCACCACAAACAGATTGTGGTGGGCTATGACACCCGCTTTATGTCGGAGGAGTTTGCCCGCACTGTTTCTGAAATCTTAGCCGCGGGCGGTACCCAGGTTCTCCTTTGCAATAAATACAGTCCCACCCCAGCCATTGCCAACGAAATCTTACATCGTAAAACAGTGGGTTCGGTCAACATTACCGCCAGCCATAACCCCTGGGACTATTCGGGCATAAAATTCTCATCCGCTTACGGCGGCCCGGCGCTGCCGGAAGTCACCCGCGCGATTGAAGAGCGCTGCCTATTCTATTTATCGGACGCCAAGCCCATTGCGCGCATGCCCATACACGAAGCCCGGCAAAAAAAACTTGTGGTGGACTTTGACCCGGCCCCCAACTACTTTAAGCTCATTGAGAAATTAATTGATTTTGACGCTTTGAAAAAAGCCAAACCTTCCATTGTCTGCGACCTGCTCTATGGAACTGCAATCGACTATCTGGATAAACTCTTAATAGATTCCAAATGTAAGGTTACGGTCCTACACAATTGGCGCGACGTTTATTTCGGCAGACGCTCGCCGGAACCCAGTATTGAAAACTTAGACCTATTGATGGCCACTATGAAAAAAGAAAAAGCTGATTTAGGGTTAGCTACGGACGGCGATGCGGACAGGTTTGGCATAGTTGATTCAGACGGATCCTTTATAACTCCCAATGAAATCCTTCCCCTTTTATTAGACCATTTGGTGCGCACTCGTAAATGGACGGGCGTAGTTGCCCGATCCGTCATGACGAGCCACTTTTTGGATGCGGTCGCGCGGCAACATTCCATTGAAGTAAGAGAAACGCCCGTTGGATTTAAATATATCGCGGAAGTCATGCTCAAAGAGCATTTTGTTATGGGCGGCGAAGAATCCGGTGGACTAACTATTAAAGGACATCTGCCCGAAAAAGACGGGATATTGGCCTGCTTGCTTATGGCAGAAGTGCGCGCCATCGCTAAAAAACCGCTCCGGCAAGCGTTAAATGACCTTAATAAACAAGTTGGATTTTTCTATACTGACCGCTTCAACACTCACCTTCCCCAGGAAAAAGTTAAGCAGATTATTGACAAGCTCACCACTCAGCCGCCCACTTCTTTCGGCACGGTATCCATAAAAAGGATCGTGGACATGGACGGATTTAAATTTATCTTAAAAGACGGGTCCTGGATCGGCGTTCGCGGCTCGGGAACCGAACCGGTACTCCGGCTTTATGTGGAAAGCGACACTCAGAAAAAAGCGCAAACCTTGCTCGAGTTCGGTAAAAAATATATCCTGGGCAAATAATCCTTTACCTTTTCCTACAAAACTATCACAAATCTCCTGCGCTTACATTTTTTACTGGTTCCCTTGCTTATTTACACGGGCACCTACGATCCGTTTATTATTAAAGAGACCTTCTCTGCGGTCATTATCCTGATCTGCGCCGGAATTTGGGGTTATGGAATTGTTTCTAGAAATACGACCCCTAAATTTCCCGAACTGTTCTGGCCCTGTTTGTTTTATTTAGGCGCAATTCTATTATCATTGAAAAATGCGGTCCACGCAGCCCTGGTCTGGCGCTTTTTTTTTCAGCAATGTTTGTTGATTTTAATTTATGTGTTTTCCGCTCAAACATCACAAGCAAATAAACTAAAAGTTTTTAATAGTCTGGCCCTAGCCACTTTGTGCGCCGGGATTTACGGCATTATACAAACTTTTAATTTGGATTTCATCCATTGGAAAATGCAGTGGGGTAACCGTCCTTCCGCCACTTTCGGCAACCCCAACTTTG
>JAHFBY010000415.1 GCA_023249835.1 Elusimicrobiota bacterium
TCCTCACTTGGAAAGAGTCGGCGCACGAGATCGTAAGCATTCAATCTTTTCAAGACGCAATCCTTTTAATCGTGCTGATCGTGATATTTAGCATTGTGGCGCTTGGCATTTTCAATACCCTGCTCATGAGCTTCTTTGAACGGATACGAGAGTTCGGCTTAATGATGGCACTGGGTTCAAGGCCCCAAGACGTAGCCAAACTGATCATTGCCGAAGCTCTCTTGTTGGGAACGATCGGCGCTTTGGCCGGCGTTCTGTGCGGTTTGAGTATTATCCTTTTTTATAAATCCCACGGCATTGCGCTGCCCATCGGCGAAGCCATGAGTTACTTTATGCCTTTTGACCGAATCATTTATCTAAAGTTTGCCTGGAACGGATTAGTTTATTCCTCTTTAGCTGCCATTGGGGCCAGTCTCTTAGCCGCGCTTTTCCCCGCCTGGCGCGCAGCACAATTGAAAGTGGCAGAAGCCTTGAGGCACTATTAAATGAACATCAGAGCCTCAAACTTATGCAAAGACTATTCCTCTGGGACAGAGCGTATCCAGGCTTTGCGCAACGTTAGCCTAGAAATCGAGCCGGGAGAATTCCTCGCCTTAGCTGGACCTTCGGGTTCAGGAAAATCAACGCTTTTAAACTTGTTGGGCGGGTTAGACCGACCGGATGAGGGCAAGATATTCTTTGGCGATCAATTGGTGAGCGAATACTCCGCGCAACAACTTGCGCTGCTGCGCCTGTGGCACGTTGGATTTATTTTCCAAAACTTTAACCTCATCCCCATTTTAAATGTGTTGGAAAATGTAGAGTACGTAATGATGTTGCAAGGATTACCCCAAGCTGAACGCAAAGAGCGATCTTTAGCTATTTTGGCGGACGTTGGACTAAAAGATTATGCGGGGCGCAAATCAAACGACCTTTCTGGAGGCCAGCAACAAAGAGTGGCGGTCGCCCGCGCCATTGTTTCACGCCCGAATATTGTTTTGGCGGATGAACCCACCGCAAATTTGGACTCTAAAACAGCGGTGGCGCTCTTAGACCTCATGGCGGACCTGAACCGAACCCACAAAATTACTTTTCTATTTTCCAGCCACGATCCTTTGGTCCTCCATCGCGCACACCGTGTATTAAACTTGCATGATGGAGAACTTCTTGACTAAGGATTTACGAAATTATTCATTTGGTTTGGAAATATTAACCGAATCTCTGGCATGATGGCGGATGTCTTTTCCCAATACCATAAAAATAACATCTTCGGCAATATTTGTAGCGTGATCTCCGATTTTTTCAAAATTCTTCGCCACTAACAGGAGGTCGATAAACTGTTTTGATTTTTCCGGGCTGGCTTGGATGAGGTGAATGATTTCGTTCATGGCCTTTTGCTTTAAATTGTCCTCTTCCGCGTCGCTCCCCAGCACAGACTGCGCCAAGTTCACATCTTTTTGCGAATAAGCGTCCAAACAGTCCTTAATCATTTTCTGCGCGATGACCGCCATTTGCGGGATTTCCATAGTCTGAACCGGCGCCTCTTTTAAAAAATGAAAGTGTGCGGTCTGAGTGATATTGATAGCTTGGTCCGCGATCCTTTCCAAATCAGAGTTAATTTTAAGCGCGGCCATAATATTGCGCAAGTCCATGGCTTCCGGCTGATAGAGCGCCAAGATGCGTACTCCCATTTCATCAATTTCCATTTGCAGCCGGTTAACGACCTCTTCGTTGGCAAAGATATGGTCAGAAACATCGTCCTGGCGATCCACGATCATCTTGGCGGAGAGCCGCACCATCTCTTCGGCCACGCTACCCATTTGCAGAATTTTTTCTTTTAGTTTATCCAGTTCTTCATCTATATGACGTTTCATATTAGTTTACCCGAACCGCCCCGTTATATAATCTTCCGTTTCTTTATTGGAAGGGTTTGTAAAAATTTGGGTGGTCTGGTCATATTCTATCAGTTCGCCCATCAACATGAAAGCTGTATAATCAGAAGCTCTGGCCGCTTGCTGCATGTTGTGGGTGACGATCATTACCGTATAATCTTTTTTTAGCTCCAAAATCAGCTCCTCTATCTTTGCCGTGGAGATAGGGTCCAGCGCGGAACAAGGCTCGTCCAATAAGAGGATTTGAGGCTTGATCGCCAAGGCCCGAGCAATGCATAAGCGCTGCTGTTGACCGCCGGAAAGGCTCGTGCCCGGGGCATTCAAATGATCTTTAACTTCGTCCCATAAGGCCGCGCCTTTTAAGCTCTCTTCCACTTTTTGCGCTAACTCCGCTTTATTTTTAAATCCTTTCAGCCTAAGTCCCGCGGAAACGTTTTCAAATATTGACATGGAAGGAAACGGCTGCGCTTTTTGAAAAACCATTCCAACTTGGGTGCGGAGCAACACCGGGTCACTTTTCAATACATCCTGCCCATTGACCAAAATCTGGCCCGACATGGCGGCCCCAGGGGTCACCTCGTGCAGACGATTGATACAACGGATAAAAGTAGATT
>JAHFBY010000416.1 GCA_023249835.1 Elusimicrobiota bacterium
ATAAAATTGGAAGGGTTAATGGTATTTAGCCGCAGTCTTAGCGTTAGACGCGGCGTCCACAATGCCGCAAACAATGGTGCGCACGGGCGCTTTAGGGTCGCACAATATCTTGCGCGCGGCGCTGCCCTCGTCCACGATCAACACGCAATCGCCAGGACCCGCGCCAAAGCAAGAGTCTACCGCGCACTTGATGTCGCCGGCCAATTGACCGGTCAAAGGGTCTAAAGCCTGCACCAATAAAAGTTTTAATTTATTGAGAGAAGGATGTTTTTTTGTAGCCCAAATGTTGCCGAGCACTCTAGCCACAATCATATGGAATTGGATTTAAGTAAAGGTTTTAATTCCGCGGTCCAAGCTTGGAGGTTGACGCCATCGATGATTCCCAAGATTGCGGCGTCAACCGGAGGGACCGCTATTGCGGGGTCTGCGGCCAAAGCCACGGCCGCTTCGCGCGAGGTGACGTAAAACACGAACTCCTTGGCCCCGGCGCCCACCGTGTCCGCGGCCACAAGCGGTGCGCCGCAAAGCTGTTTGTCCCAGGTGAGCGGTTGGATCAAAAGCAGTTTAACGCCTTCCAAACTCTCATATTTGCGGGAAGCCACCACGCGGCCTATGACTTGCGCGGCTTGCATGAAAGGGACTCAAATTTTATAATTTTTTTAACCCGGCGACTGTGGCGGCCCTCGCCGAACGCAGCCGCCAGCCAAGCGCGGATCATCGTTATGTGCTGGGCGCCAGAAAAAAGACGTCCGGACAAGCAGAGGACGTTGGCCCAGTTGTGTTCGCCCGCTAAATGCGCGGTCTCGCGGCTCCAAACCACAGCCGCGCGAACTCCTGGAAACTTATTGGCCGCAATAGACATGCCAATGCCAGTGCCACAAACCAAAATGCCTTTTTCCGCACGGCCCTGGCTTACGGCTTGGGCCACTTTGCGCGCGTAGTCCGGATAATCGCAAGACTCTTCCGTGCGGCAACCCAAGTCCAAGACCTCCAATCCTAATTTTTCCAGCGCTTTTACAATCGCCTCTTTGGCGGTAAAACCGCCGTGATCGGATGCAACAACAATCTTCAACGCGCCGCCTCTTTTCCGGTTAAAACCGGCAACAACCCTTTGTGCGCGTACGGCAAAACAATGGAACTGATCAGCGCGTCTTTGGGTTGGATAGAACTCACTCCGGCGTTCACTGCGGTGCGCACCGCGCCCACTTCTCCCGTAAAAGTGACGAACCCTTTTCCGCCGGCGCCGCGACCGTGAAATATTTCAATCAGCGTAATCGCGGCTTTTTTAACGGCAACGTCCGCGGCCAAAAGCGCCCGGGCCACATCTTTGGTTTCAATCACGCCCACAGCCTCGATCTCAGGCAACACGATCTTTCCCTGGAACGCGGGCAACACTTGGCTGTCCACGTTAGGGATGATGAACGAGTCCAACAGCGCCGGGCCGGCAGTTTCTTTGCCCGCCTGCATGGATTGTTCCAACTCGCCCAGTTTACCGTTAATTAAAATCAGATACTTGCCGCGGGGCACGGCCTGGGCATAGAGCAAATCGACTTGCGCCATTTTTAACAACGCATCTATCGACTCAATGCCTTTGGCAATGGAGCTTAATTCTAAAAAACCGATCGCTGATTCCATAAAATGTTCTCCTTAAACAATCCGCAAATAGCCGACCATGGAACAATGCAGCGGCCGGGAAAAATGGGTTGGCTTAGTCAGCCCGTCGCCTGTGGGCGTGCCAATGGACATAGTAGCGAAACCTTCGCCCATCCCTAGTCCCATATACGTTGGTCCGTTTTTCACAAAAATGGAGCAGGCCAGGGTGCGCGCCGCCAAGGTGATGTTGGCCACGTGCATAGAATAAATGGCCGCGGTGTGGTGATTATTCCCCTCAACTTTTTTTGCCAACTCAACGGCCGCTGCAATATCCGGCGCGCGCGTCACGGGCAAAACCGGCATGAGCTGTTCTGTCCAGACAAAAGGGTGATCGTTCGGCACTTCGCCCCAAAGCAACCTGAGCGAATCGGGCAAACTTAATTGTAAAGCGCGCGCAATAACATTGGCATCCTTGCCCACGAACGCGCGGTTTAAGCCTGGCTTGGAAGCGGCGGCGTCCAAAGGAAAGGCCAGGCGCGCCAAGTCGTTCATTTGGCTTAAAGTCAATTCGTAAGCGCGCGGATCTTTGCGCAGCTCCGCTAAAAAAGGAGCCGCCGCTGATTGGGTGAGGATAACCTCTTTTTCCGCGGTACATAAAACGTTGTTATCGAAAGAGGCCCCGTCTACGATACTTTTTGCGGCAAAAGAAAAATCCGCGGTTTCGTCCACAATGACCGGCGGGTTGCCGGGCCCGGCGCAAATCGTTTTGCGCGGGATCCCGATCTGCATCGCGGCCTTAACGATTCCCGGACCCCCGGTAACCAGGACCAGGTTGATTTCCGGATGTCGCAAAAGGGCCAAGACGTCCTCTTGGCTATTGTTTTCAAATCC